>NZ_JAMDLQ010000009.1:0-119402 GCF_024705715.1 Clostridium sp. LY3-2 | reverse complement strand
AGTATTGGGATTAGCTATTATCCGCTTCACAGTAAAGATATGAATGAAGTTATACAATATGCAGATATTGCAATGTATGAAGCAAAATCATCTGGAGGAAATAATTATAAGATTTTCTCAAACGATATGCTAGAGAGTGTAGAACTTGAAAACAGATTAAAAGAAGCTATATTAAAAGATGAATTTGAGCTTTATTATCAGCCTATTTACGACATTAAAGAAAATAAAATAAAAGGCGCTGAAGCTTTAATTAGATGGAATGCAGATGAAGGAATAATATCCCCTGCAAGATTTATTCCTATAGCAAAGAGAACTGGAGATATAATAGAGATAGATAAAATTGTGTTTGACAAAGCTATAAAATACTGCAAATATATAACTACACATTCTAAAGATTTCATTATGTCTGTAAATTTATCTTATAAATACTTAAAACAATATAATTTTATAGATGATTTAAAATCAATAATTAAAAAATACGATTTGGACCCTAAAAATTTAAGGGTAGAAGTTACAGAAGACGAATTTATAGAAGATATAGTAGAGACTACTAGAATTTTAAATGAAATAAGAACTTTAGGAATTAGTGTATCTTTAGATGATTTTGGTACAGGATATTCTTCTTTTAATTACTTAAAGCAATTACCTATAGATATAATAAAAATCGATAGAAGCTTATTATATAAAGTTTGCACAGATGAAAAAAGTTTAAATATTTTATCTACAATTATAAATTTATCTCATGAACTAGGATTTATAGTAGTTTGTGAAGGTGTTGAAGAAGTAGAAGAATTTGAACTTTTAAAAACTTTAGGTTGTGATAAAATTCAAGGATATTATATTTCAAGACCAATTTGTGAAGAGGATTTTAAAGAAAAGATAATCAAATTTTTATAAATAGAGGAAACTAGATGTTTAGTATAAATGATGCCTTAGAAATTTTAAATAAATATAGTGAATTTGCAGTTATTATAAGTATAGGTATAAGCATAGTTATAGCTCTTTTAGGGGTTATACCTTCTGTATTTATAACAGGGGCTAATATATTGTTTTTTGGCCCCTTAACAGGATTTTTAATATCTTTAGCTGGAGAAGTTATAGGAGGGTATATAACTTTTAAAGTATATAAAAAAGGTTTTAAAAAGGGATTTGATAGTATAAAAGGCAAAAGTAAAATTTTAGAAGACATATCAAATAGTCGTGGTAATAGGGCTGCGTTTTTGATATTTCAAGCAAGGGTTATACCTTTTATTCCATCAGGATTTGTAACTCTTGCTGCATCTTTAAGTAGTATTGATGATATAAGATATATAATTTCAACATTTCTTGGAAAAATTCCATCTATATTGCTTGAAGCTTTAGTTAGTTATGGAGTTTTAAGTAAGGGTGCTGAAGGAATAAAGATATTTTTAACTTTAATAGCTTTATACTTAATTTACAAAACAATAAAGAAGAAAAAAGTGTGATATAATATTGCATGGGAAATACTAAGTTAATGGAGGCGACAAAATGTACAAGTTAATAGCGTTAGATATGGATGGAACACTTTTAAATAGTGACAAGACTATATCTGAAAGAAACAAAAATGCGATAAAAGAGGCTAGAAAAAAAGGTGTTTATGTAGTCCTAGCTTCAGGAAGACCGATAGATGGATTACTAAATTTCTTAGAGGACTTAGATTTAATAAGTGACGATGATTATGTATTAAGCTATAACGGATGCTTAGTTCAAAAATCAAAAAGTAGAGACGTTATATCAAGCGTTTCAATTAAAGGAAGCGATTTAGATTATTTATATAAATTAAGTAAAGAAGTTGGAGTTAATATTCATGCTTTCTCTAAAGATAGAGGGTTAATAACTCCAAAAAACAGTAAATATACTCAATACGAAGCAGATCAAAACTTTATAACAGTAAAAGAAGTTAGTCATGATAATCTTGATTTAGATGAAGAGATTATAAAAATCATGATGATAGATGAACCAGATGTATTAGATAATGGAATAAAGAAATTACCAAAAGAATTAGAAGAGAAATATAGTATTGCAAAAAGCGCACCATTTTTCTTAGAGTTTTTCAACAAAGAAGCTAATAAGGGTCTAGGATTAGAACTTTTAGCAAAGCATTTAGGTATAAGAAAAGAAGAAATAATTACTATGGGAGACGCTATGAACGATTATCCTATGATTAGTTATGCAGGTCTTGGAATTGCTATGGGAAATGCTTGTGATGAGATAAAAGAAATAGCAAATTATGTTACTGATTCAAATGATAATGATGGAGTAGCAAAAGCTATAGAAAAATTTGTATTAAATGATTAATATAAATATGCTAAACCTTTAGAGGTTTAGCATATTTTTTTTTTATTTAAAAACTATACAAACAGGTAAAGAAATATTAAATTCTAATTTGTTTTTTAGGATATATCCCTTTTCTTTTGATATTTCAAAGATAGATATTTTATTTTTAAGCATGCTCCCTATAAAAATGAAATTACCACAAGGAGAGATGGAAAAATCTCTAGGGGAATATATATCTAAAGAATCATATTCCTTTATCTTTTTTAATAAGCCATTTTTAAAAATTTCAAATAAAACAATAGTATTAGTTTTTCTATCAGCTGCATATAAAAAACGGTTGTTTGGGCTTATTTTAATTGCAGAGCCTTCAAAATCTTCATTTAATTTAACTGAAGGTTTAAAAGATTTAAGTAATTTTATATTTGATTTATCATAAGAAAAAACTAAAACTTCAAAAGTTTTTTCAGTTATTAAATAAAACATAGGTAAGTTTTTATTAAAAACTATATGCCTTGGACCCTTGCCTTCTTTTAATTTTATCTTATCAAGTAATTTAAAAGTGTTTAAATCTAAAATTAAAATTTCATCATTACCTAGATCAGTGCAAATAATTTTATTTAAATTTGGAATTTTAGATGCGAAGTGAAAGTGCACATTCTTTTTATCATCTCTTTTAAAAGTTTTATTTGAAATAATTGAGTAATCTAATTCTGTTACTTTATCTATTCTGTTTTCGTGATAATTTGAAAATAAAATATCATTTTTAAAAATAGAAATATGACAAGGACCCTTTCCTTTATGTTTGTAAGAATTTATATATTTTAATTCATTATCTTCTATTTTAAATATATTTATTCCAGAAGAATCTAAACTAGTAAAAGTAGATGCTAAGAAATCGCAATCTTTAGCTAGATAGGTTGGATTAAGAGAATTATATTCTAATTTTAAATCTATAGTATTATTTAAAACATCGTATGTGAAACCGTAGATTCCATCACTATTTTCTTTTGTGTACGTACCAATATAACCTTTTATCTTTTTCATAAAAAACACCTCTATCTTTATAGTACGACAAATTCAATATTTTGTAAAAATGTGGTTTAATATAAAGGGGAGGGATTAGTATGCCAATTAATATACCTAAAGATTTACCAGCTTATAAAAAACTAAAAGAAGAAAACATATTTGTAATGAATAACAAAAGAGCAAGTAATCAAGATATAAGACCTTTAAAAATAGGGATATTAAATTTGATGCCTAAAAAAATAGAAGCAGAAAATCAGATACTTAGATATCTATCAAATACACCCTTGCAAGTTGAAATAAAATTAATTCAAACAAGGACCTATAATTCTAAGAATACATCAAGAGAGCATTTAGATAAGTTTTATAAATTTTTTGATGATATAAAAAACGAAAAGTTTGATGGTTTTATTATAACTGGGGCACCAGTTGAAAAACTTGATTTTGAAGACGTTATTTATTTTGAAGAGTTAAAAGAAATAATGGCTTGGTGCAAAACTAATGTATATTCAACTATGCATATATGCTGGGGAGCGCAAGCTGGTCTTTATTATCATCACGGAGTTAAAAAAGAAATTTTAGATAAAAAAATGTTTGGAATATTTAAGCATAAAGTAAAAGATTTAAAAGAAGAACTTACCCGTGGACTCGATGATTATTTTTATGCCCCGCATTCTAGGCATTCTAAAGTAAATGAAGAAGATATTAAAAATAATGAGAATCTAAAAGTGCTTTCATATTCAGATGAAGCTGGAGTATTTATCCTATCTAATTTAGATGGAAGGGAAATATATATAACAGGACATCTTGAATACGATAAAGATACTTTAAAAAATGAATATATTAGAGATAGAGAAAAGGGAATGAATATAGATGTCCCTAAAAACTATTTTTTAGATGATGATCCAAGGAACTCTCCTATAGTAACTTGGCGTGGAAGTGCTAATATTGTATTTTATAATTGGTTAAATTACTGCGTATATCAAAATACACCATTTGATATTAATGATATTAAATAAATTTATTGTATAAACTATAAAATTTACGTATAATTAGGAATTGTGACAAATTATTATTTTAGGGGGACAAATGATCAAACAAAGAAATTTTTGGATTCTTATACTTTTAAATTTAGTGACATGTGGAATATATGGAATAGTATTTATGTACCAGTACACACAAGATTTAAATAGAGTATGTAAGAATACAGGTAAAGAAAGTATTAACTACTTATTAGTGATATTATTATCAATAATAACTTGCGGAATCTACAATTATGTATGGATATTTCAACAAGGTAATAGAATGCAAGAAACTGGATTTAAAAATCATTTAAATATTCAAGAAAATGGTTCAATATTAGTGCTTTGGAATATACTAGGTTCATTCTTATGTGGAATAGGACCATTTGTAGCTATGTATATTATGGTTAAAAATATGAATATATTAGCGGATGCATATAATGATGGGATATTAATATAAAATAAGATAAGGCATTGCCTTATCTTATTTTTTCTCTATACGAATGGAAAGTTTTAAAAAATATATAAAAAAATTATAACAATTAATAAAAAAGAGGTGTTTTTTTGCAAAAAATAAAAAAGATTTTCGAAAAACATACGATAATTATAATTATGGCACTTACAATTTTTTTAACAGGTGGAAGATGCTTAATTAAATCTACTATAGGGATACCTTGTCCAAGCTGTGGACTAACAAGAGCATGGAAGGCATTTTTATCTTTTGATTTAGAAAAAGCATTTTATTATAATCCACTATTTTTGTTTATACCTATAGTTTTGCTTATATTTATATATTGCAAAAAGCCTTTGTTTGGAAGTGAAAAGTTTCAATATATATTTATAATAATCGTATGCTTAATAGTACTAGGGGTTTACGCATACAGGATGTATTTATATTTTCCAAATGTTTCACCTATGGATTTTAATCATAATTCAATCTTAGGAAGGCTTTTGGATAAAATATCCATGATAAAAAGTTAAAATAAAAGAGATAATTTATAAATATTGATATATAAAACATTTACGAATAAACAAAATTAAATAAATTAGCTGTAATTGTCAAAATGATTGAAAATACGACAAATTTCGTTATATAATCATTAAGTGATTTTAAAAAAGATGGGAGAGGATGGCATGGAGCCAAATAGAGAGAAATTTTCCTCAGGACTTGCAGTGTTTTTTGCAACATTAAGTTCAGCAGTTGGTCTAGGTAACATATGGATGTTCCCGTATGTTGTTGGAGAGAACGGTGGAGCAGCATTTATAGTAGTTTATTTAATTTGTATTGCACTTATAGGATTACCAACATTAGTAAGTGAGTTTGCATTAGGTAGAAATTGTAGAAAAAATATTTACGGGGCAGTAGCTAGTATAACTGATAAAAAGTTTTTTAGACTTATAGGTTTTATAGGAATTACAGCATCTTATAGTATGTTATTTTTCTATACTGTAGTTGTAGGTTGGGTTTACTCATATGTTTTTAAAGCAATTACAGGAGCTTTTAACGGGATAACAGCTAAAGGGGCAGCTGAAATGTTTAATAGCGCAAGCCTTGGACCTGTATCGCCGGTTTTATGGCAGTTTGTTGCACTTGTTGTAGCTTGTGGTATTTTAGCTATGGGAGTTAAAAGTGGGATAGAGAAGTTAACAAAGACTTTAATGCCTGTTTTAGTTATACTTTTAGTAGTTTGTGCTATAAGAAGCGTTACATTACCTGGAGCTTTTGAAGGAGTTAGTTTTTTATTAAAACCTGATTTCACGAAAGTTACATTTAGTGTAATACTATCAGCACTTGGACTGGCTTTCTTTAAGTTATCAGTAGGAACTGGTTCGATGATTACATATAGTAGTTATTTTACAGATGATAATAATTTAATAGCAACAGGTGCTAAAGTATCTATAGCAGATACAGGGGTATCTTTACTTGCAGGACTTGCTATTTTCCCAGCTGTATTTTCATTTGGATTAACTCCAGGTGAAGGTCCTGGTTTATTATTTAATACAGTACCTTTAATATTTGGTAAGATACCAGGTGGAATGATTTTAGGTATAGTATTCTTTTTATTAACTGCTATGGCTGGAACTATGGCTATGATATCAATAATTCAAGTATCTATAGCAACATTTACAGAGCAGTTTAAAATTAGCACTAAAAAAGCATTAATAATAAATATAATTATAATAATGGTTATAGGATCTTTAACAGCTTTATCAGCTAATGCACATGGTTTACTTTCAGGATTTACAATTTGTCATATGACTTTATTTAATTTATTTGATGCTTTAGTATCTAAGATATTATTACCTATAAACGGAATTTTAGTTACTGTTATGATGGGACACTTTGTAAGTAATAAATTAGTTAAAGATCAATTAACTAATAACGGAACAATAAACGGAAAATTAGTTAATGTATTTATGATATTAATTAAGTATATTACGCCTGTTTTAATAGCTATAGTATTTATTAAATCTTTTATTTAGATATTAAAATTATGTTATAATATAAAAAGCCCTTTTATAGGGCTTTTTTTTAATGTAAAATTGACAGTAAAGAAAACAATTAGGGGTGATGTTTTTGACATATAAAATATTAGTATGTGATGATGAAAAAGAAATAGTAGATATTCTTTCAGTATACTTAGAAAAAGAAGGATTTGAAGTATTTAAAGTTTATGATGGAGTTGAGGCTTTAAATTTCTTAAAAGAAAATAAGGTTCACCTTGCACTTATAGATATAATGATGCCAAAGATTGATGGATATAGAGTAGTAAATGAACTTAGAAAAGACTCTAATATTCCAGTAATTATGATCTCAGCTAAAAGTAGAGATGATGATAAGATATTAGGACTTGATATAGGTGCAGATGATTATATAACAAAACCTTTTAATCCAAGAGAAGTATCAGCTAGAGTTAAGGCTATGATAAGAAGGGTATATAAATTATCAGAAAGCAATGAATTAAAAGATGAAATAATAGAAATAGGCGATTTAAAATTAGATAGCTATAACGTTAAAGTTCATTTAAGAGATGAAGAGTTAGAACTTACTTCAATAGAATATAAAATACTAAAATATTTAATGGAGAACTCAGGTAGAATACTTACTAAAAATCAAATTTTTGAAGCAGTTTGGAATGAAGCTTTTTTAGGTGGAGATAATACTATTATGGTTCACATAAGTAGACTAAGAGAAAAGATAGAAGATAACTCTAAGTCTCCTAAATATTTAAAAACTATAAGAGGATTAGGTTATAGATTTGAAAAAGAAAAGTGATAAATTAGTAGTTGCAGTTTTTAAACAGTATATAGTATTTGTACTTATACTTGGACTTATTTGTTTAGGGTCTTACGTATTTTTAGGCTTTAGACTTACAGAAGTCTTAAATAAAAATAGTATTCCACTTATGGATATAGTATCAGGAGATTATATTGACTACACAAAACTAAACGTAAATGATCTTGAAAAGATAGATGCAGAAGTAGAAATAGTCAATAAAGACGGAGAAGTTGTAAAAAGGATAGGAAAAGAAATTTCAACTAAAAACTCCTATACTCCAAAAGAATTATTAGATTTAGTAAGTACGAAAAACGAAGCGAAGTATCAAACTATAATAAATAACGTAAGTGATAACTCTAATAATGAATATTTAGCTATATTTAGAATTCCAAACGATAAAATAGAATTAAACGTAAATCTTTTAAAGGTTCCCTTTAGTGTTGGGAAACCTTTATATAAAGAATATGGAATAGTTATAGCCTTTGCAGCTATGATGGCTTTAATATGCATAATAATATATTCAGCTTGGACTGCAAGAAGGATTCAAAAACCTCTTAAAGAGATCGATAACGCACTTTTAAGCGTAATTAATGGTGACTTTGAACAAAGACTTAGGTTTGATGGAGAAGAGGAATTAGAAGGTGTACGTGATACCTTAAATTATCTATTAGTTAAACTTAAAGAAAGTGAAGATGAAAATAAAAGATTAGAAGAAAGTAAAACTAAGCTTTTATTAGATTTATCTCACGATATTAAAACTCCAATGACAACAATAAAAGGATATTCAGCGGCTCTTTCACAGCACGTTATAACAGACGAAGAAACAAAGGAAAAATATTATAACATCTTATACAAAAAATCAGAGAGAGTAAGTGAACTTATAGATGATTTCTTTGAATTTGTAAAACTTAGTAATAAAGAAAATAAAATAAATAAAGAAAAAACAGATATAACAGAGTTTTTAAGAAGAATAGTATTAGATTATTATGATGAAATAGAAAGTGCAGGACTTGATTTAGAAGTAGATGTTCCAGATGGACCTATATTTATAGGTATAGATAAAAGACTTTTTAAAAGAGTTATAGGAAATCTTATAGAAAACTCATTAAAATATAATGGCTCTGCTAAATATATAAAACTTAAAGCAAGAGAAGATAAGGGTTATTTTTATATAACTGTAAGTGATGATGGAGTAGGTATACCAAACCACATAAGATTAAATCTATTTGATGAATTTGTTAGAGGGGATGAAAGTAGAAAAAGCGGAGAAGGTTCAGGGCTTGGACTTTCAATAGTTAAAAAGGTTGTAGAGAGACACGGGGGAAAGGTTCAATTACTTAACACGAAAAAAGGTTGTTCTATTATGATTAAACTTAATAAATGATTAATAAGGTGATAAAATGATAAAACTATCAGTAATAAATAATATAGAAACGTTTAGGTCCCTTTCAGATAAAACTAAAGAATATATTTGTACTTTTGGAGAACTTTTAAGCTTAAAAAGAGATGAACATGTGTTTCGTGATAAAGATTACGTAGATTATCTATATATACTAGTAGAAGGTAAGGTAGCATTATATAAATTAAACGAGCATGCACATAAAAAAATAGTATTTATTTTAGGGAGTGGTGAAATACTAAACGAAGTTATATTAGATGATTTACAAGAGTCTATAAACTGCTAAGTATTCGAAAAATCTAAAATAATATCTATAAAAAAAGATAAGCTAAAAGAAATAATGGAAGAGGATTTTGAATTTTCAATGATGATTATAAGCTCTCTTTCAAGAAAAACTAGAAGGCTTTATAGACAAATTAAAAACACTACTCCAGTTAAAGTAGAAAAAAAGCTTGCAGCAAAGCTCTGGAAACTTGGTAAAGATTATGGAATAGAAACAGAAGAAGGTCTTAAAATTAATTTAAAATTAAGTATTACATACCTTTCAGATATGTTTGGAATGCCAAGAGAAACTATTTCAAGGGCTTTTAAAATTTTAGTTCAAAAGAAATTAATAAAAAAAGAAAAAAGCTTTATTTATATAATAGATAAAGAGGCTTTATCTATATACTTTAAGTCATTGTGATAATTATCACAGACTAAATGCTCCTTCGTAAATATAATTGTTTATATATTAACAATTAAGTTTACGAAGGAGTTTTTTTATGGGAATAAAGTTAAGAGTGAGTGACCTTAATAGTGTGTTTAATAAAATGTCACCTAAATTTAAAGTTTTTGCACCTAAAAATTTTGAAGGAAAAGGAAGAAGTTCTGATACTGATATGGTAAGATACGGTGAAGTTAAAGATGTATCAGAAATAGTTTTTGATAAAAAGTCAGCATTTTCACCAAAGGAAGTTTTACTTCCTATAACTCAAACCATTTTCTTTTTTGCAGAAGATAAATGTTTAGAGCCAAATGAGGAAACTCATGCACCTATCATATTTTTAAGAAGCTGTGATATACACGCACTTAAAAGATTTGATGATATATATTTAAGAAATGGATTTGAAGATCCATATTATAAAAGAATTAGAGAAAAAGCTAAATTCATTTTAATTGGATGTAATAAAAGCTTCGATTCATGTTTTTGTGTTTCTATGGGGACAAATAAAACAGATGAGTATGATGCATACATCAAAGTAGATGAAGATTTTGCTTATTTAGATATAAAAGATAAAGAGTTACTTTCATATTTTGAAGATATAAAAAAGGTAGATGAAGAAGTTATACCTGAAATAGTGACTTCTAATGATGTTAAAGTTAATGTTCCAAGTGATTTAGACCAAAGGATATTTAAATCAAAAATGTGGGATGAATACTCAGAAAGATGTATAGCTTGCGGTAGATGTAACTTTGTTTGTCCTACTTGTACTTGTTATAGTATGCAAGATATATTTTCAGACGATAACCCAAAAGTCGGTGAAAGAAGAAGGGTTTGGGCTGGATGTCAAGTTCCAGGATTCACAAGCATGGCTGGTGGACACGAGTTTAGAAAAGCAAACGGCGAAAAGATGAGATTTAAAATAATGCATAAAGTATATGATTATAAAAAGAGATGGGGATACCATATGTGCGTAGGCTGCGGAAGATGCGACGATATATGCCCAGAATATATTAGTGTAGCTGGATGTATTAATAAATTAAAGGATGCAATGGACGAGGTGAAAAATTATGACTAATCATAATGAATATATACCATTTTCATCAAAGATATTAGAAATAACTAAACATACTGATATAGAGTATACTTTCAAAATGGAATTTAAAGGTGATGTAAAACCAGGTCAATTCTTTGAAGTATCAATACCAAAGTTTGGGGAAGCTCCTATATCAGTTAGTGGAATTGGCGAAGGCTTTGTAGATTTAACTATTAGAAGAGTTGGTAAAGTAACTAACGAAATATTTGAAAACTACGAAGGTGATTCTTTATTTATGAGGGGGCCTTACGGAAATGGCTTTGATATAGAAAATTATAAAGGCAAAGAACTTGTTATAGTAGCTGGAGGAACAGGACTTTCACCAGTTAGAGGAGTAGTTGATTATTTTGCAAGAAATAGTAAAGAATCAAAAGGAACAACATTAATAACAGGATTTAAAAGCCCTACAGATATGTTATTTAAAGATGATTTAAAAAGATTTGAAGAAACAATAGATGTAATAGTTACTGTAGATTCAGCAAAAGAAGGATATGAAGGACATACAGGACTTGTTACAAAGTTTATTCCAGACCTTAAAATAAAAGATATGGAAAATGTTCAAGTTATAGTTGTTGGACCACCTATGATGATGAAGTTTACCGTTTTAGAATTCTTAAAAAGAGGATTAAAAGAAGAGAATATTTGGATATCACAAGAGAGAAAAATGTGTTGTGGTATAGGTAAATGTGGTCACTGTAAAATAGATGATACTTATATTTGTCTTGATGGACCAGTATTTAATTATACTAAAGGTAAGCTTTTAATTGATTAGGAGGACAAGTTTATGCAAATGGATATTAATACAAAAAAGCTAAAAAAGAATGCTTTTAGAGTTACTAAGCATAGAGGAATAACAGCATCTAGAGTAAGAGTTCCAGGCGGACATTTAGATGTTAAATATATGGACTTAATTAGCGATATTGCTAAAAAGTATGGAGATGGAAATGTACATTTAACTACTAGACAAGGTTTTGAAATTACAGGAATCGATATGAAAAATATCGATAAAGTAAATGAAATGCTTCAACCAGTAATAGAAGGCCTTGAGATAAATCAAGTAGATAAAGGGACAGGATATACAGCAGCTGGAACTAGAAATATTGCAGCTTGTATCGGAAATAAGGTTTGTCCTTTTGCAAACTATAATACAACTAAGTTTGCAAAAAGAATAGAAAAAGAGATTTTCCCAAATGATCTTCACTTTAAAGTTGCATTAACTGGTTGTCCAAATGATTGTTTAAAAGTAAGACAACATGACTTTGGAATAATTGGTATGACAGAACCACAATATGAATACTCAAGATGTGTAAGCTGCGGCGCTTGTGTTAAAGCGTGCAAGGCAAAAGCTACAGGTGCTTTAAGTGTTAAAAACTATAAAGTAGTTCGTGATGCTTCAAAATGTATAGGTTGTGGAGAGTGCGTTATGCAGTGCCCAACTAGCGCTTGGACTAGAAGTGAAAAGAAATATTATAGATTAGCTATAATGGGAAGAACAGGAAAGAAAAACCCAAGACTTGCAGAAGATTTCATAATTTGGGCTGATGAAGATAGTATAGTTAAGATTATAAACAATACTTATGACTATGTTAAAGAGTATATAGATAAAAATGCTCCAGGTGGAAAAGAGCATATAGGATATATAATAGACAGAACAGGATTCATGGAATGGAAAAAATGGGCTTTAAAAGATGTAAATCTAGATGATAAAGCTATATTAAAACATAATGTTTACTTTGGTGGAATAAAGTATCCTAATACACAAAATTATTAATTTATAAGGTGTTTCATAGTTTATGAGACACCTTTATTTTGAATATAAGAAAAAATAATAGGAATTATAATGAATTTATATTTAAAAATCTCATATTAATATAAATCTTTTAACAAGATGTGATAAAATAAAGGTTATAAAAATAATATGGAGTGAGATAATGTTAGGACTAGTCGGGATAAAGAAAAGTGTTCCAGTAAACATAAGAGAAAAATTTTCTATTAATAATGACAATAAAGAAAAAATAGAAAAAAAATTAAAAGAAAACTTTAGTGAATTTCTAATATTAAATACATGTAACAGAACAGAAATATATTTTAATCATTCATTAAAAGAAGATGAAGCATTAAAAAAGATTTTTAAACTTTTAAATTGGGATATAAATCTAAAAGATTGTATTTTCTATTTTAGTGAAGAAGATGCAGTAACTCATTTATTTAAGGTTTCTTGCGGATATCACTCAAAAATATTTGGTGAAGATCAGATTTTAGGTCAGATAAGAGACTCTTACTTTTATTCAAAGGATAAGGGATTTATAAAGAAAAAATTTACTAGACTATTTGAAGACGCTATAGCTTGCGGGAAAAAATTTAGAAAAGAATCAAAGCTTTATGAAATTCCGGTATCATCCTCTTCAATAGTAGCAAGAAAGATTTCAGATTTAAGGCTAAATAATATAGTTATATTAGGTTTTGGAGAAGTAGGTAAACTTATATTTAAATACCTTTATTCAAAACATATAGAAAACATAACTATAGTAGTTAGAGATAAAAATAAAGTTATTATTGAAGATTCAAATGTTAAAATAATAACATTTAATGAGTTAAAAGAAAATATAAAAAAAGCAGATTGCATTATAGGTGCAACATCATCACCTAAAGCTATACTTTATAAAGATGATTTTAAAGATATAAAATCAAAAATAAAAATATTTGATCTAGCTATTCCAAGGGATATAGATGAAAAAGTATCTAAATTACCTAATATAGAGATACTAGATATAGATGAAATAAGTAAGATAGATGATGAAAACAAAGAACTTAGAAAAGATAGAATGAGAAAGTATAAGTACATAGTAAAAGAAGCTATAGATGAATATATAGCTTGGGAAAAATTAAGAGATCTATCTAATGTTATTAAGGAATTAAATATAGCTGGAGATGAGATTTATAAAAAAAGATATACTTCTTATAAAAATAAAGCAAATGAATCTAATAAGCACGCAAAAAAAATGATGAAGAGCATATCAGATGCTTATGTTCATAGTGCTATAGAGGTTTTAAAATCAGAAACCCTAGAAGGTAGAGGAAAAGAATGTTTAAGTATAATAGAGAAGATATTTTTAAAAAAGAATTAAATAGGATGAATTTAAGTGTCTTTAGCTCTAAGATAAATACTTGTATAATAGGGGGCGGAAAAGGCGCTTTAATTAAGCTTAAGGGGTTACTAGATAGGGGCTGTAAAGTAACTTTAGTTTCAAAAGATATAATTAAAGAAATCTATGAAATTAAAAATCCGAGTCTTAAAATAATTAAAGATGAATATAAAATAGAATATATTTATGATAAACATTTAATTTTAATCGCTATAGACAATGATTTAGATAGAGAATTAATAAAAAAAGATCTAGATAAAAATTATAAATTATATATAGATTGCAGTAATTTTAAAGAAGGAAATACTATCATTCCTATGCAAGGAAATGAAAAGGGAATAAATATATCTATAAGCACTTCAGATGGAAACCCAAAGGGTGCAAGGTTTCTATATTCAAAAATTACAGAGACTATTTTAAAGTATGGGGATTTTATAGAATTTTCAAGCAAAATAAGAAATTCTATAAAAAATAGAGAAGAAAAAAATGAAGTTTTAAACTTTATTTTAAATGATGATTTTAAATTTTATTTTGATAAGAAAAAAGAAAAAACAGTACTAAAAATGTTTTACAAAAATTTGTTTAGGTAAGGTGGATTATGAAATATATTATAGCTACTAGAAAATCAAAATTAGCAAGAGCGCAGACTGAAACAGTTATGGGCTTACTTAAAAATAAAGGAATACAAAGTGAAAAACTTCTTCTTATGACAGAAGGGGATAGAAGGCTTGATGTATCTTTAAATAAAATAGGTGGTAAAGGACTTTTTATAAAAGAAATCGAATATGCACTTTTAGACGGGCGAGCACACCTTGCAGTTCACAGTATGAAAGACGTACCTTATGAGTTAGATAAAGCTTTTAAGCTTATAGCTATGCCAGAAAGAGATGATATAAGAGATGTGTTTGTAAGTTCTAATGAAGTTCACTTTGATGAATTAAAAAGTGGAGCTAAAATTGGAACTAGCAGCATAAGAAGAGCTGCTATGCTTAAAGAAATAAGAAGTGATTTAGAAATAGTTCCTATAAGAGGAAACGTAAATACTAGATTAGAAAAGATGCATAAAGAAAATATGGATGGAATAATCTTAGCAGCGGCAGGTCTTAAAAGATTAGATATGGAAGATATTATAACTGATTATTTTGACCCTGAAATATTTTTACCAGCGGTTGGACAAGGGGCACTTGGAATAGAGTGTTTAAGTGACTTTAAAGATAAAGAAATAATAAAAGAATTAGATTCTATTGAAGTTAGAAGAAGAGTTATAGCAGAGAGAAGTTTTATGAAAGAATTAAACGGAGACTGCCATAGCTTAATTGGAATTTTCTCAAAAGAAGAAGGAAGCGATTTATACCTTAAGGGAACTTACAGCATAGCTGGAGAAATAATAACAAAAGATATTATAGGTGATAAACTAAATGGCGAAGAATTAGGAAGAGAATTAGCTAAAAAAATAATAGCTAGTGGGAGGTAAGTTATGAGTAAGGCTTATATAATTGGAACAGGTCCAGGAGACGAGGAATTATTAACTTTAAAAGCTGTTAGAGTTTTAAAAAAATGTACAGCTGTAATGTATGATAGGTTAGGTGCTTCTAACATATTAAATCATATAAATGATGATTGCTTAGTTTATTACTGTGGTAAAAAGCCAGGTGCTCATTCTATGAAACAAGAAGAGATAAATGAGCTTTTAGTTAAACTAGTAAAAGAAGGCCATACAGTTGGAAGAATAAAAGGGGGAGACCCTTATGTATTTGGAAGAGGTGGAGAAGAAGTACTATCTTTAAGAAAAGAAGGATTAGACTTTGAAGTAGTGCCTGGAGTTACATCACCTATATCAGTATTAAATTATGCTGGGATTCCAATTACTCATAGAGGTATTGCACAAAGTTTTCATATAGTAACTGGAATGTCAGCTAAAAGCTTGAATGTGGATTTTGAAGCTTTAGCTAAAGAAACTGGAACATTAGTATTTATGATGGGTCTTGAAAATTTAGAATTTATTAAAGATAGCCTTATAAAAAATGGCAAAGATAAAAATACTAAAAGTGCAGTAGTTATGAAAGGTACATCATCTAAACAAAAAAAGGTTGTAGCTACTTTAGAAAATATAGTAGAAAAAGTTAAAAAAGCAAAGCTTGAATCTCCTTGTATTATTTGTGTTGGAGAGGTTGTTTCTTTAAATGAAGATTTAGATTGGTATGAAAATAAGCCTTTGTTTGGTAAAAATATCTGTATAACTAGATCTAAAAAACAATCAAAATCTTTAAAAGAGAAGCTTTGGGATTTAGGTGCAGAAGTTACTGAAATTAATACTATAAAAATAGAGAAAAATTTAGAAGAGCTTAATAAATTAAAAGATTTAGATAAATATACTCAAATATTATTTACATCAGCTAATGGAGTAGATATATTTTTCGATTATCTAATATCAAAAGAAATTGATTTAAGAAGTATAAAGGCATCTATTTCCGTTATAGGAAATGGAACTAAAAAAGCTTTAATTAAGAGAGGGATATTCCCAAACATAGTTTCTAAAAGATTTATTCAAGAGGGACTTTTTGAAGCTGTAAATGATATAATTAAACCTACAGATAAAGTATTATTACCTACATCTAAAAAGGCAAGAAATTATCTAAAAGAAGAGATAGAGACTTTAGGATGCAAAGTAGATAGAGTAGATATATACGATACTGTTTCAGGTTCATTTTATCAAAATGATAGATTTAATGAAGTTGATTATATATTATTTACAAGTCCAACTACAGTTATTAATCTAATAGAGATGGTAGGATTAGAATCTATTAAAGAGAAAAATATTATAGCTATAGGACCTCAAACTGCAAGAGAACTTGAAAAAAATAATATTAAGCCTATAGTTTGCAAAAAACACTCAGAAGATGGGTTTATAGAAGAAATTAAAGACATTATAAAATAGATAAGGAAGTGTGTACCGTTGTTAAAACGTGGTAGAAGATTAAGAAGAAACGAAAGTGTAAGAAGTTTAGTTAGGGAGACTGTATTAACTCCAGATGATTTTATTTTACCTTTATTTGTAGTTGAAGGTGAAGGAATAAAAAGAGAAATAGAATCAATGCCAGAAGTTTATCATTATTCATTAGATAAATTAGAAGAAGTTATAAATGAAGTTTTAGATTTAGGAATAAAGGGAGTTATACTTTTTGGAATACCAGAAAATAAAGATTGTTTAGGTTCTGAAGCTTATAATGATTTAGGAATAGTTCAAAAAGCTATAAGAAAAATTAAAGAAATAAATAAAGATTTATTAGTTATAACAGATGTTTGTATGTGTGAATACACAGACCACGGTCACTGTGGAATTTTACACGGAGAATACGTAGATAACGATGAAACTTTAAAATATCTAGATAAAATTGCAGTTTCTCACGCTAAAGCTGGGGCTGATATGATAGCACCATCAGATATGATGGATGGAAGAGTTCAAACTATTAGGGAATCTTTAGATAATGCAGGATTTAAAGAAGTTTCAATAATGAGCTACTCAGCTAAATACTGCTCAGCGTTTTACGGACCATTTAGAGTAGCTGCAAATTCAGCACCAAGCTTTGGAGACAGAAAAACTTATCAAATGGACCCAGCAAATAGAAGAGAAGCTTTAAGAGAAGTTTTTGAAGATATTGAAGAGGGTGCAGATATAGTTATGGTTAAACCTGCTATGTCTTATATGGATATTATTAGAGAAGTTAGAGATAACACTGATATGCCAGTTGCAGCTTATAACGTAAGTGGAGAATACTCAATGGTTAAAGAGGCAGCAAAAAAAGGTTTAGTAGATGGAGACAGAATAATAATAGAGTTATTAACTTCAATGAAAAGAGCAGGCGCAGATATAATTATTACTTACCATGCCCTTGAAGCTAGTAAGCTTTTAAAAAGATAGGAGTTTTTAAGGATGAATAATCAAAAGATATTTGAAGAATCAAAAAAATATATGCCAGGTGGAGTTAACAGTCCAGTTAGATCATATAACGGAATGGATATAGACCCTCCAGTTATAAAATCAGGTAAAGGCGTAGAAATAGTTGATGAAGATTTAAAAAAATATACTGACTTCGTTTTAGCTTGGGGACCTATGATACTTGGTCATTCAGATTATGATGTTGTAGAGGCTATCAAAACTGCATCAGAAGAATCTATAGCTTTTGGTGCACCAACTAAAAGAGAGTTAGAAATGAGTAAATTTCTTTGTGATAATTTAGATGCAGTTGAAATGGTTAGAATGGTTAATTCAGGTACAGAAGCTACAATGAGTGCAATAAAACTTGCTCGTGGTTATACTAAAAGAGATAAAATAGTTAAATTTGCAGGTTGTTATCACGGACATTTTGATGGTTTCTTAGTTGAAGCAGGTTCAGGAGTTTTAACAGAAGGGATTCCGGGGTGTCTTGGCGTTCCAGAAGGAAGCGTATCAAACACTTTAATTGGAAGATATAATGATTTAAATCAAGTTACAGAGTTATTTAGAAAGTACGGAGACGAGATAGCTTGCGTAATTATTGAACCTGTAGCTGGAAATATGGGAGTAATTAAAGCAGAAGATAGTTTTATGGAAGGCCTTAGAGACTTATGTGATAAATATGGTTCACTTTTAATTTTTGATGAAGTTATGAGTGGATTTAGAGCTGCATTTAAAGGTGCTGAAAGTTTATTTAAAGTAACGCCAGATTTAATTACTTATGCAAAGATTATAGGTGGAGGACTTCCTTGTGGCGCTTATGGCGGAAAAAGAGAAATAATGGAATGTTTATCACCTTTAGGAGGAGTATATCAAGCTGGAACTATGTCAGGAAATCCTATAGTTATGGCAGCTGGTATAGAAACTTTAGAAAAGCTTAAAGCTAACAAAGATACTATTTATCCTAAAATAGAAAAACTATCTAAAATGCTAAAAGATGGTGTTTTAGAATTAGGTAAAAAATATAATGTTCCTCTTTCTGTAAATAGAGTTTGTGGAATGATGACTATTTTCTTTGTAGGCGGAGAAGTTAAGTTTTATGAAGATGTTAAAAAGGCAGATGAAGGTAGGTTTAAAAGATACTTTAAACATATGTTAAATGCAGGATTTAACATACCACCTTCACAATATGAAGCTTTATTTTTATCTTCTTGTCACGAAGAAAAACATATAGAAGAGTTTTTAAAAGCCTTTGAAGAATTCTTAAAAAAAGAAAATTAAAATAATAGACGCACTAAATTTAGTGCGTCTATTACTTTTATAAATCATCTGCATCTTGTTCTTCTCCGTATCTAACAGTTCCTTCTTGCGAAAAAGAACTGTCACTTGGAGAGATAAAAGTTCCATCGTTTGGAACTTTAGATTTAAGTTCGTTGTCATTTTTACAAGTGCAGCCTTTAGTTTTCTTTTTATTTTTCATAACAAATTACCTCCTTTAGCTTTATGAAAATAGTTTGTACGAAAGGTTTTACTATTATACATAAAGTAAAAACATAAAGACAAATTAGGGATAATATGTTAATATAATGTAAAGGGTTAATAGTGCTATAAAGATTGTGGAGGGATTAGTTTTAATGAGTATTGAAATGATGATATATTCAGCTATCATGATGATAGGGAATTATGTATTAATGGGACTAGCTATATATAAAATAGCTACAATTCAAAAGCAAGAAAAACCTTGGCTTGCTTGGATTCCGATAGGGAATGTATATATGTTAATTAAAATATCTAAAGGTAAGATGTGGTTTTTAGCTGCACCTATAATACTTTTCTTTGTTGCAGGGTACCAAAATATCATAACACAAGTGATTACAATAATTGCAACTATTGTATTTGTATTAACGCTATTATATATGTATAAAACTCTATGTGAAGAGTATGACGGTAGCTTTTGGATGCTTGTTGTAGGATTATTTCCACCTGTTTTTTTCATTAACCTATATGGACTTTGGAAATTATATAAAGGTGCTGTAGAAACTGAAAAGAATCCAAATAAAAGAAAGATTCATTCAGAAGTTAGAATTAAAAAAAATAAAAAGAAGAAATAGAAAGTGGCTTATGCCACTTTTTTTACGTTAAAAAAAGCAGATATAATTAAAATAAGTATTAAGGAGGATCAGAGGAGAAAGTATTATTTTAAAAAGTTATTGAAAAAATTATTAAGTAGTATATAATTATCAAGGAATAATAATTATTAACAGGAGGAAAGTTATGTTAAAAAAACATAAAATAATTGCACTTTTAACTACAGTTTTTGTAGCTTCAACTATTTTTATAGGATGCAAAAAAGAAACAGAACCTGTAACTTTAAATTTCTTTAACTGGGCTGAAAACATACCTCAGTCAGTAATAGATGACTTCACAAAAGAAACAGGGATAAAGGTTACGCAATCTACTTATGCAGATATGGGAGAAATGTATACAAAACTTACATCAGATGCTGTAAATTATGATTTAGCTGTACCGTCTGATTATATGGTAGATAGATTAATTAAAGAAGATAGACTTCAAAAATTAGATTTTAATAATATACCAAACTTCAATAAAATAGATGATAGTTTTAAGAAGACCTCAGTAGACCCTAAAAATGAATATTCAGTTCCATATATGTCAGGGACTATTGGGATTTTATATAATAAAGATCTAGTAAAGGGCAAAATAGATAGTTGGAATGACTTATGGGACCCTAAATATAAGGGTGAAGTATTTATGCTAGATGATAAGAGAGATGCTTTAGGGGCAACTTTAAAGAGCTTAGGTTATTCTTTAAATACAACTAATAAAAAAGAATTAGATGAAGCTTCAAAAAAACTTAAAAACCTTAAAACATCAGGGAACCTTTTAGCTTACGGAAGCGATGACCTTTTAGATAAGATGGTAGCTAAAGAAGCAAGTCTTTGCGTTTTATGGTCAGGAGAAGGATTAAACTTAGCTGATGAATATGATTATTTAGATTTTGTAGTTCCAAAAGAAGGGGCAGATTTTTGGGTTGATTCTTTAGTTATTCCCAAAAATGCTCCTCATAAAAAAGAAGCTGAAATGTTTATAAATTATTTATGCAAAAAAGACCAGGCTTTAAAAATAGCAAATGAAATAGGATATACTACTCCTCAAAAGGAAGCAAAGGAAGAGCAAAAGGATTCTATTAAAAATAATCCAAATGCATATATGCCAAAAGAAATACTAGAAAAATGCGAAACTTATAAGTTTTTAGGTGATAAAGAAAAACTTTATGAAGAAGCTTATATGAACGCTAAAGATAATTAAATTAAGTTAAGCTATTCTCCATTGTAGTTTAAGGTTATTTTTTATATAATATAGAAAATAGGGAGAAGAAAAGGAGAGTGTTTATTATGTCAGATGAAAGAATAATTGATTTTAATGAATTAAAAAATAGAGTTAATGAAAAAGATATAGATAAATTTGAAGGTTATATGTATGATTTATTTTATAAAACTCAAACTGGTGCTATGAATATGGCTGACTTTACAAGAGAGATAACTAAATACATGCAAGAAAATAACGTTTCAGAGTCTAAGCTTCTCCAAATCCAAAAAAAGATGATGGAGAGATATGGATTTGACACTTCTAATATGGAAGAAAGCTTAAAATCATTAGGAATAGATATGAGTAATATCAAAAACGCAAACGAAGGATATGAAGATATCAGAAAAAAGATGAGCTTTAGAGATAAGTATAATGGAAAAATAAAAGAAAAATTAAATGAAGAGTATTTTATAAGTAACGATAGAAATGATGTAAGAATCATATTAGAAAAAGAGAAGGTAACTTTAATTAGTGAAAAAAATATTGACTTAACAGATAATGAGTTAAATGAATTTTTATGTTCATATAAAAAGATGTTTGAAGGTAAAACTTTAAATGTAAGTATTTCAGAAAATATAAAGATTTATGAATATTAGAAGGTAGATTAATTTCTACCTTTTTTCTTTTTAAAATAATTAATGTATAGTAGAATGTAATTAATAAAAATGATATAATAAATCCTTAGATGAGGTGATTTAATGAGTAATATAGCGGGAAGATGCGAAAGGCTAATTCCATCAGAAGAAAAAAAACCTTTAAAAGAGATTGAAAGAAGTATAGATAAAAAATATAGAAAACATCTTTGGTCTAAATTCGTAAAGGCTGTAAAAAAGTATGAACTTATAAAAGAAGGAGATAAGATTGCAGTTGCAATTTCTGGAGGAAAAGATTCACTTCTTATGGCAAAACTTTTACAAGAATTACAAAAACATGGACAAATAAAATTTGAATTAGATTTTATAGCTATGGACCCTGGTTATCATCCAGAGATTAAAAAACTTTTAATCGAAAACTGCGAGCACTTAGGGATACCGGTATACATATATGAATCAGGAATATTTAACGTTATAGATGAAAAGGCAAGTGATTATCCTTGTTATCTTTGTGCTAGGATGAGAAGAGGTTCTCTTTATGCAAAAGCACAGGAGCGAGGCTGTAATAAATTAGCTCTAGGGCATCACTATAACGATGTTATAGAAACAACTCTTTTAAATATTTTATATGCAGGAAACTTTAAAACAATGCTTCCTAAACTAAAATCAACAAACTTTGAAAACTTAGAACTTATAAGACCTATGTATCTTATAGAAGAAGAGTGGATAAAAAGATTTATTAATAATAGCGGAATTTGGCCACTTAACTGTGCTTGTATGGTTGCAGCTAAAAAGGTTGGTAATAAGAGATTTGAAATTAAAGAACTTATAGGAGAACTTAAGAAGAATTTTGATGGCGTAGATAAATCAATATTTAAATCAGCTGAAAATGTTTCTTTAGATTCTATTATAGGTTGGGAAAAAGATGGAGAAAAGCATTCTTATTTAGAATACTTTGACGACGGATTTGAAATTAATAAATTAGATTAAAAAACTTTCCAAAGTTTAACTTTGGAAAGTTTTTTTTATAAGTGATAATCTATAGCATGAGCTACGCCATGATTATTATTATCTAAAGTAACAAAAGATGCTATTTCTTTAATATCTGAATGTGCATTACCCATAGCTACACTGATTTTTGATTTTTTAAGCATAGATACATCATTAAAGTTATCTCCTATAGTCATTATCTCTTTAAGAGAAACACCTAAACTTTCAGCTACAATCTCTAGTGCATTTCCTTTTGAACAATTTTCATTTATTATTTCAAAGTTATTTGTATTAGATGAAAAAATAGAAATACCAGGAATATCTCTAAAGGCACGTTTACCTTCATTTAGCTTATCTATATCAAAGGATACAGAAACTAAATTAAATACATCTTCATTTAACTTAAAAAATTCATCTAAAGAATCGAATTTGTGAATTTCAGATTTTTGCTCCTTATTAAAAAAATTTAATAAATCATCTAATTCTTTTTCAGGAATATCTTTTTTTATCTTTGATTTATAAAAATCAGCAATAATCCTTTCGTTTGAATCCTTTGGTTCAAAAAGCTTTGTAGCACCAAATAAAGCATAGTAATAATTATTTCTTTGAAGGAAAGGTAAAACCTTTTTTAAAACATCCTTATCTATAGGAAAAGAATGAATTTCCTCACCAGAATAATTATGAATCATAGAGCCGTTAGAAGATATTATATATGGAATATCTAAATCAATATCTTTAAATATGTTTTTAGCGTCATTAAACATTCTTCCTGTAGCTAATACTATCTTTACCCCTTTTTCTTGTGCCTTTAATAAAGCTAATTTGTTTTCACGGCTTATCTCACTTTTTGAATTTAATAAAGTACCGTCTAAATCAGTTGCAATTAATCTCATAAAACCCCTCCCTAAATACAAGATAATATTACCAAAAAAATAATATTATGTATATAGTTGTGGAATTATTGAAAATATAAGTAATAAAATATATAATTTAGTAAAATAAAAAAGATAATATAGGGTTTAGAATTTTTTTGGAGGAAAGATGGATAAAAAAGTTGATTTACTAAAAGATGATTTATTTTCTCTTATAATTAAATATATGGTTCCTAGTATATTTGGAATGCTAGGGCTAGCTTCTTGCATATTTTTAGATACTATGTTTATAGGATGGGGAATAGGTAATTTAGGACTTGCATCTTTAAATATTGCAATTCCAACATTTAATCTGTTTAACTCTATAGGTGCAATTTGTGGAGTTGGAGGTGCGACTGCTTTAGCTATAAGTATAGGGAGAAAAAAGTATGAAAGCTTAGATGAAATATTTACTTTATCTATTTTTATTGCAACAATCATAGGAATTTTGTTAACTATTTTTGGAACGGTATTTATTGATGATATAGTAAATATATTAGGGGCGTCTTCTGATACTTTTTCCTATGTTAAAAGTTATCTTTTAGTCGTTTTAAGTGGAAGTTTAGGATTTATATTACAAAATGCTATGAACGTATTTGTACGAAATGATGGAAATCCTAAATTATCGATGTGGTCTATAATTTTTTCAAATTTAACTAATATTGTATTCGACTATATATTTATTTTTCCATTAGATATGGGAATGAAAGGCGCAGCACTTGCAACTGTTATTGCACAGTTTGCAGGACTTTTTGTTTTATCTTTTCACTTTATAAAAAAGAAAAATACTATAAATTTTAAATTTAAGAAATTAAAATTTAGATTTTTGAAAAGAATAATAACAAACGGACTTCCAAGCTTCGTTTTAGAAATATCATCAGGTCTTGTAATATTTATGTTTAATATAAAAATTGGAGAAATAAGTGGGGATTTAGCATTATCAGCCTATAGCATAATTGCAAATGTTGCACTTATATTTATTGCAATATTTAATGGTATCTCACAAGGGCTTCAACCTATTTTTGGTGTGAACTTTGGGGGAGGCAAAACTCATAGAGTTTTAAATTCTTATAAAATTGGAAGAAATATTACACTTGGATTTGGATTATTATTCTTCTTAATTGGATTTTTAAAGCCAGAGTGGATTGTAAATATTTTTTCTAAAGATACAGAAACTCTTATGGAAATTTCAGTTAATGGAATTAGAATTTATTTTATAGGTTTTATTATTATGGGAGTTAACATACTAAACGTTGGACTTTTACAAGCTATTGAAAAATCAAAAATATCAACTATTCTATCTCTTTTAAGAGGACTAGTTTTGATAGTTATTATTTTAAACTTATTTAGTAAATTTTTTGGGTTAAATGGTGTTTGGATGACTATACCTATAGTTGAAGGAATCACTTTTATTATATCTACGTTACTTATAAAGAGAGATAGAGAAATATACGGCATAAATTAATAAAAAGTGATATAATTAAAATGATTACAATAGATAAGGGTTAGGAGAGGGATTATTTATGAAATTAATTATTAATGCAGATGATTTTGCACTAACTAACAAAGTTACAGAGGGAATTATAAAAAGCATAAAATTAGGTGTAGTTAGGGATACTACTATAATGGTAAACACTGATTCTTTTAATGAAAGCGTAAGACTCTCTAAAGAAAATGGTATTTTTAAAATGGGTATTCACCTTAATTTAACTTGTGGAAAGCCTCTTTTAAAGAGAGAAGAAGTTAAAACTATTTGTGATGAATCTGGAAACTTTTTTAGAAAACCTAAGCTTATTCCAAAGGATATAAATCTTTTAGAAGTAGAAAAAGAGTATAGAGCTCAAATTAAAAGGTTTAAAGAAAGTGGTTTAAAATTAAATCACATAGATTCACATCATCACACGTATATCTTTAATGATTCACTATTAGATATAGTAATTAAACTAGCACTTGAAGAAGGCGTTCCAATTAGATGTCCTTTAAATGAAAAGCTAGATTACATAAGAAAAAAGGGAGTTAAGACTCCAGATTATTTTGAAAAGAGTTTTTATGGAGATAGTTTAGATGGAGACCATCTTATAAAAAGAATAGAGGAATTAAAAGAAAAATATGATGTAGTTGAATTTATGGTTCACCCAGCTATAGTAGATGAAAAGTTAAAAGAGATAAGCTCTTATAGCGATCCCCGCGAAAAAGAACTTGAAATATTAACTTCAAAGGAAGTTAAAAATTATATAGATAATAATAATATAGAATTATGTTCTTTTGACATATTAAAGGAGGACTAAAATGGACGTTTTAAATATGGATCCAAATATTTTACTTAGTATTATAAATTTAAAGCTTAGAGATTATTATAGTAATTTAGATTCTTTATGTGAAGATATGGATATAAATAAAGAAATTTTAGAAAAAAGATTAAAAGAAATAGATTATATCTATGATAGAGATAAGAACCAATTTAAATAAGAGGAGTGATTTTTATGAATTTAAAAAAGACTGGGAAATTAGCGGTTTTATTAGCTGCAAGTACTGCATTAGTTGCAAGTTTATTAAATGATAAAAAAAGAAAAGAAGAAATGAATAAAAGTGAATAAATAAAAAAGACTTATCTTAAAGGTAAGTCTTTTTTATTTGAAATTTAAAGAGTTTTTTATGTATTTATGAAAAAAAAAATTTACGAAGAATTAATGGGAAAAAGTGTAAAAAACTAGCAATTCAAAGATAATGCTAGTAATTTAAAGCTTTTAAGGAATAAAAGATATGAACATTGTAATTTAAGGTTAAAAAGACAAATATTAAAGTAAAAGGGAATTTAAAACAAAAGATAAATACCTAAAATTATTATATTATAAATATATAATAATTAAAGAAAGGAGAGAGTCTTATGAAAACAGGAACAAAGGCGCTTTTTATAATAGAAGGAATTCTATTAGCAATTGTAGGAATTTTATTTTTTGCATACCCAGCAGAGTCATTAATTAATTTTACGCAAGTAATTGGTGTACTTATAATTATTTCAGGGGTAATATCTTTATTTAAAGGTGGAGAGTTTGATAGAAGAGGATTATTTATACTTATGGGGATAATTAATATCCTTTTTGGATTATTATTAGCGTTTAGCCCTATAACATCTATAGAAGCTTTAGTATTGTATTTTGGTATTTGGTGCATAATTAGAGGAATTATCCTTTTATGCGGAGAATTTAAATACGGTTCATTTGGATTTAATATTAGGACTATATACACTATACTTTTAGTTGTTGCAGGTGTAGTTATAATAATATACCCAATCACAGCATTAATAATAACACCTTATATAATAGGAGTTTACTTTATTTTAACTGCTGTATTTGAAATAGGTTTAATGTTTGAATTATAAGATAAGAGCAGGTCTAAATAAGACCTGCTTTATTTTATGTAGTGGTATAACTCTTTAGTGTCAGAATTAATAGTTTTGAATTTGTAGTTATTATCTTTATAGTATTTAATTATTTCTTTAAGGGCTTTAGGTGAATTTTTATTTGCAGTTCCACAGTGCATTAAAAGAATTATTGAATCTTTTTTTGATTTAGAATTTTTTATAAATAAACTTTCGTTTGCATTATAAAATTCTCCATCTTTACTATCTACATTCCAATCGTAGATTTTTAAATTATTTTTGTGAAGTAAATCTACTAAAGATTCTTTTAGTTTATAGGTGTTATTATTACAGCCAAAAGGAAATCTAAGTGCAGTTGGCTTTATTCCAACAGTTTTATATATTAATTCTTGAGTAGTTAGCATCTCTTTTAAAAATTTATTGTTGTCATTATAAAGGTTATTCCTTTCGTGAGTAAAACTATGAAGCCCTAAACTATGCCCTTCTTCGTAAATCCTTTTTAAAATATCCTCCCTACCATTTATTTCTTTTCCGACTATAAAAAAGGTCCCCTTAACATCTTCTTCTTTTAAAATATCTAAAATTTCTGAAGTGACATTTGTTGAAGGTCCATCATCAAAGGTTAAATAAATTTCTTTATCTTTTTCACTTAAGTTAAAAACATTTAAATCAGTAGATACGTTAAAAAAGATAGAGGTAAAAAAACTTAAAAATAGTATAAAATATCTCATAAAATCTCTCCTTAAAATCAAATTTTATTTATTTTGCCCAAATTAAATTATAAATATATAAAAAAACATAGATTTAATATTTTGAATATGTTATAATTTAAAAAAATAAATCTCTTTAAATTAGTCCAGAGAGACTAGTAAGAAGTTAATTGTGATTTAGAAATATTTTATATATTTCTTAAAAGTTTAAGATAATTAATTCAAGTTTGTACGTAACTTCTTACTTAAAAGTAAGAAGTTTTTTATTTTTTTAAATACAAAAAATAAAAAGAGACCTTTTAAATGCAGTCCAGAGAGGCTGACAAAGGGAGAGTAAAAGCTCTCCTAAAATAGGAGTGATATTTATATGGAATTATTCGTAAAAGAAGAAACTTTAGAAAAGAGAAGTTTAAAAGAAAAGGTTATAAGAGGGGTGCTTGCACTTCAACACTTAATAGCTATGTTTGGAGCGACGGTTTTAGTGCCGATGCTTACAGGGTTAGACCCGTCAGTTGCATTATTTACAGCAGGAGCGGGAACGTTGATATTTCATATATGCACAAAAGGTAAAGTACCAGTATTTTTAGGTTCATCATTTGCATTTATTTCAGTTATAAACGCTGTAAAAGCAGATTATGGAGATCTAAGGTATGCACAAGGTGGAATGCTAGTTGCAGGGTTACTTTTTGTAGTAGCATCATTTGTTATTAAAAAAATAGGTGTAGATAAGGTTAAGAGAATACTTCCAGCACAAGTTGTTGGACCTATGATTATGGTAATTGGTTTAAATCTAATTCCAACTGCTATAGGAATGGCTCAAAAAGGAGTACTTCTTGCAGCTATAACTTTAGGAACGGCATTAATTGTAAGATTCCTTGGAAGAGGGTTTACAAGACAAATATCTATATTAATCGCAGTTGGGGTAGGATATATTCTTGCACTAATTATGGGATACGTAGATACAAACGCTATAGGGGAAGCAGCATTTTTTGCAACTCCAAACTTTACACTACCTAAATTTAATATAGGGGCAATAATGATAATTGCACCAGTAGTTTTAGCAGTTTTTATGGAACACGTAGGAGATATAACAACTAATGGAACAGTAGTAGGTAAAAACTTTATAGAAAACCCAGGATTAAATAGAACTTTCTTAGGAGATGGACTAGCTACTATTATGGCATCATTTCTTGGAGGACCTGCAAATACAACTTACGGTGAAAACACAGGAGTTCTTGCAGTTACTAAAAACTATGACCCATCAATACTTAGAATAACAGCATTATTTGCAATAGGACTAAGCTTTATTTCAAAGTTTGGAGTAGCAATTAGAACAATACCAGAACCAGTTATGGGTGGAATTAGTATTATGTTATTCTCTATGATAACAATAGTTGGACCAAAGACTATTAAAAGCGAAAAAGTAAAAATGAATTTGAAAAATATAATAGTTATGGGATCTATAATATTTGTAGGACTTATAGCACCATACTTAAATCCAATGTTACAAGAAAATTTTGGGTTTATAGTAGGAATAAATATTACAGATACAGTTTCAATTTCAGGGCTAAGCTTAGCTGCAATAGTTGGAGTAGTTATGAATTTAATTTTAAATGGAATAAATAAAAAATAAAATAGAAAAATATCACCACGCTTTAATAAGCGTGGTTTTTTTATTTTTATATAAAGATTATACATAACGATAAACCAAAATATATATATATTCAATAAAATATGGTAAAATATAGGTAAATAAAAGGGTAAAGTAGGGGGATTATGAAATCAAGATTTATATATAAAAGAAAATATAAAAATTTAAAGTTCTTATTATTGGTTAGTGTAATAGTTTTATTATCTGTAATTATAAAATTAGAGGATTATATATATATAGTATATTCAGCGCTATTACTTTTAATTATAGTTATAAAGAATGAACAGGTAGAATCACTACTAGAAAACGAACTAGAATCTTCACTCCATAAACAAAGATATAAATTAGCCGTTGAAATTCTTGATGCTGCTATTTGGGAGTGGTATGAGGATGAGGGGTTGCTTTATTTAAGTAGTAGAATGAGAGGGATATTAGAAACAGATGAGGTTATAGATAACTTTAAAAAATTAGAAAAGTATATTTTTTCGAAAGATTTAGAGAAGGCTAAGAAAATATATTGTGAATTTATTAAAAGCAATAAGATTGGTGATATTGAGTTTGAACTTAGATTGCAAAGCCTAAGTGGGAGAATAATTCCATACAAGATAACAGGTAACTCAAAGATAGATGTAAAGGGATCATATTTTATAAATGGGGTAGCGATAGATCAATCTTATAGAAAAGAACAAGAAAAGAAATTAGAAGAGAGTGAAAAAAATTATAGAAGAGCACTTTTAGGAACAAAAGATATAATGTTTTGTTTAGATATAAAAACTGAAAATATGATATTAAACGGAAATGTATTTAGTTTATTTAATAAAGGCGAAAAAGCGTTAAGTAAAAAAGAATTATTAAAATACATTTTAGAAGGTGATAGAATTAAAATAAAGAAACTTTATAATTCCTTTGATGAAAAAGAAGGGGCTTATTATGAAACTGAATTTAGAATTAGAGTAGAAGATAAGATTAAGTGGGTAAGCCTTAGAGGAAAAACATTTATAGAGGATAACAAATTTTTAATATTTGGTTCTTTAAGCGACATTAGTGATAGAAAAGAAAAAGAAGATAAAATAAATTTTATGAGTTATTATGACGAAGTTACAGGTATTCCAAATAGAAGATATTTTAATGAAAAGGTAAAGAGAAGAATAAGTATATGTTTAGAGAAAAAAAGAAATTTAGCTATAGTATTTATAGATTTAGATAATTTTAAATATATAAATGACACTTACGGTCATGATATAGGAGATGAACTGTTAAAAAATATATGCAATTCAATATATAAAATTATTGGTATAGACTCAGTTATAGCAAGGTTTGGAGGAGATGAATTCGTTTTATCAATTGAAAACTTCAAAACTAAAGATGAACTAGAAGGTATTTTAGATAACATTATAAAGGTCAGTAATATAAAGGTATCTATAGATAATAGAAATATATATTGTACTTTAAGCATGGGGGTAACTGTACTTAGAGTAGATGGATACGAACTTAAAACATTACTAAAGAAAGCTGATGTTGCTATGTATAATGCTAAATCTTTAGGTAAAAATCAGTATAATTTCTTTGATCGCGATGTGTCGGAAAAAATTGATAGAGAGTTTAAGATTAAAGAAGGTTTAATACATGCAATAGAGGAAAAGGAACTTTACGGAATGTTACAACCTAAATATTATTCTAAAGATCAAACTATTGAAGGATATGAATATCTAGTAAGGTGGGAAAGCTCTGAACTTGGAATAGTACCCCCTTTTGAGTTTATTCCTATAGCTGAAAGCTTTGGTCTTATAAATGAAATAGGGGAATATGTTATAGAAGATGCTTTTTCTATGATAAAAGAATTAGGTAGACTATCTAATAAAGATTTCAAAATAGCAATAAATATATCAGAAGTTCAAATAAGGGATGACGCTATAGTTAACTTTATTAGAAAGAAAATAGAGGAATATAATATTGATACAAGATATATAGAAATAGAAATTACTGAAAGCGTAATAATGAAATGTGCAGAAAAAAATATAGATACACTAAGAAAATTAAAGTCTCTTGGAATTACAATAGCTTTAGATGATTTTGGGACTGGATATTCTTCTTTAAGTTATTTAAGGGTATTACCTATAGATGTCTTAAAGATAGATAAAAGCTTTGTTGATTATATAAATAAAGAAAAGAAAAGTGAATATATAATAGAAAAAATTATAGAACTTTCTCATAGCTTAAATTTAAAAGTTGTAGCAGAAGGAGTAGAAACCAAAGAACAATTTAAGTATTTAAAAAATGTAGGATGTGATTTAATTCAAGGGTATTATTTTTCTAAGCCTAAATCTTATGGAGAAATACTACAAAATGAAAAAGATATTATAAAAAAAGTTAACGTTTAACTGATGCTTGAAGGGTGAATGGTATAAATTATGAGAGTTATAAATGGTAAATATAAAATAATTGATAAGATAAGAGAATATGGGGGAGTTTCAGAATATAAAGTGTCTGATACAGAAAAAGATACTTATTGTACTTTAAATATTTGTAATAATGAAATAATGAATTTAAATTTAAGAAATTATCTTTGTAAGAACTTTAAAAGTATAAGGAATTTAAATTGTGTAGGTGTTTTTAATATTATTGACTTAATAAATATTAAGTCAATAGACGGTATAGCACTTGAAAATAAGCAATATGGCTTTTTAGGTGAATATTTTTCAGATATTATAGATGTAAATGAGAGATTAAGTGTTTGCACTAAGGAAGAAAAGATAAAGGTGTTTATGAAGGTAGCTGCAAATTTAAATACTATAAATAGAAAAGGGTATGTTTATAAAGACATAACTTTAAAAAATATCAAGATGGTAAGTTTAGACGATAAAAGATATATTATAAAACTTCCAAGCGTATTATCAGTTGAATTAAACAATATGGAAAATCTGATTTTAGAAAATTCAAGTAATGACTTTAGAGAAAATATAATACTTAGAGAAAAAGAAAATAACCTTTTAGAGTTAATGAAAATATATAAAGAGATATTTATAAATGAAGAGATAGATAGGGAGTTAGATAATATTATAAAAGATCAAATAAATGATAAATATAATATTGACAGGTTTTATACAATAGATGAGTTTATAACATTTATAAATAAAAAGCTCGGTAAAAGGTTTCCAAGATTTCATTATAAAAGCATAAATAAAATAATAGAAGATATAGACGTTGCAGGTAGAAATATTGAGATAGATAATATAATGAAAAAGTTTTTAAACTCAAGTGAAAGCGGATTTAAATCAAAATTTATGATATATAACGGAGTTTTAGGAATTGGTAAGACTAAATTTTTAGAAGAAATAAAAGATAGACTTAAATTTGTTTATAATATACCAGTTCTCCAAATCCCTAAAAAGAAGAACTTAGAAGAGATGCAAAAAACAAAAAAGGCTATAATAAACGAAGTGGATAGAGTTTTAAATATAGATATAAAAGATAATATAATAAGATTTGTAGATAATCTAAGTAATAAAAATGAAGATTACAATTTAGAGGAAACTAGAACAAATTATCAAATAATGAATGATGGAATTAAACTACTTGAAAAATACACTAAAAATTCAAAAGTTGTAATTCTTATAGATAATTTAGAAAAACACAATATGTTTTTAAAGATGTATGTAAAGCATCTAGCATCTAATTTAAATAGAATAAATAATATTTTAGTTATAGCAACTATTGAAAGCTATGAAAGAGATACTGAACTTGAAAGAATGGTAGCTAGCTTAAAATCAGAAGTTGATATTTCAGAGTACAAATTAGATTTATTTAATGAATATTACACAAGAGATATGGTATCTAAGATGCTAAACAGCAATAAAGATATTGATAAAATATCAAAACTTATACATGAAGAGAGTCTTGGAAATCCAGGGATGATTTCAGAGAGAATAAAGGATTTATTCTCTAAAGGAAAACTTTATGTTTCAGGAAAAACAGGATATTGGATAAGTGAATTTGGAAGAGAAATTGAAAGGATACCAAAAAGGTTTGAAGTAGATTATAAAGATAAACTAAATATTATGGAAGAAGATGAATTTTTAGTTTTAAAAAGACTCTCAACATTTAACTTTCCAATATCAGAAGAACTTATTTTAAATGATATCTTACCTAGAAAGGAAGAGTATGTTTATGCATACTATAGAATTAAAGAAGAAAATATATTAATTCAAAACTTTACAGATTTAGGCGTTACAATTGGATTTAAAGATTATTTTTATAAGAGAATGATTTATAAAAATATTGATAAGATTGGAAGAAAAAAAATACATAGACTAAACTTACTTTCCTTAAAAAATTATGAAAATAGCAACAATTATTATATAGAAGAAGTTATATATCAATTAGAACAAGCTGAAGAGTTTGAGTCTATGGTAGAAAAAGGTTTAGAGTATGGTGAAAAACTTTCAAAAGAAGGTGATGAATCTAAAGCTATAGATGTCTATAAAAATATATTAACCCACACTAAAGATAGGGAGAGGTGTATTTTATGTTATAAAATAGCAGCACTTTATAGAAAGGTTGAATATTATAATGAATCATATATTTTCTATAGTGACTCAAGAAATTTAGCTAAAGAGCATGGGCTTAAAGATATAGAAATAAAATCTATTATATTCATGGCTTATATTCAAATAGAGAGAAGAAGATTTGAAAAGGTAAGCGGACTTTTAAATGATATAAAATACCTTTTAAATGGGTATGATTACCCTTTAGGGAAAGCGTATGTTTATTATATTAAAGCACTTTATATGTATAATTTAGGACTTAGAGAAGAGGCTTCTGATATATCTAAGATAGGACTAGAAGTCATAAAAGGAGATGGACTTGAAGTAGTTAGAGCTAGGTTATGTTCATTTTTATTTAGATATAATATAGAGTCTTCTAGAAATGAGAGAACTTTAAAAGATATGGAATATTGCTTAGATATATTCTTAAAAAATGGTGATTGGCAGGAGTATTTAAGTGCGCTTATAAATACTGGAATATATTTAGCGGAAGTATCTAGAGATTTTAAACAGGCAGAAATGATTTTTAAAAAGGCAAACAAAGAAGGAAAGAGTAGAAATATTATAAGAGTTCAGTTTAAAGCCCTTATTAATTTATCTCATTTAAAAATTTATGAAGGTGATTATAAAGAAGCTGAAAATCTCACAGAAGAAGCTATATCTCTTATAAAGTCCTCTAAGGTTTTAGAAAATTATATATTAGTTGCGTATTGGAACCTTATTTATATTTCAGCATTATCAGGTAAGATAATAAGAATGATAAAGCTTAGAAAAATGGTAGAAGGACAAGAAGATATAAATAAATTAACTAATAGATATGTGATTAATCTAGAATTAGTTAAATCTAATTACTACTTTTATTTAGGTGACTTTGAAAAAGCTAGATTAGAAGCTAAAAAACTTTCAAATGAGGATAGCCTTAATACAGTTAGTAATATTTTATATAATTTAAAATATAAATTAATGCAAATAACAGAAGAAACAGATGAAGAGGAAATAATTGAGACTGTTAAATCTATTATGACTTTAAAAGAAGATGACACTTTAAAAAGAATAATAGCTAGATATTTCTCAGAAGTAATAGTAAATTTATATAAATTAAATAGGATTGATTTAGCAAAGAAATTAATAAGTATAATAGGAAGACACTCTATAGATATAACAACACTTGATGAAGCAAAATACGTAGAAATTCAATTTGTTTATAGAGAATATGGACTAAATACTTTAATAAATAGAGCCCTTAGGATAATTGGATTTACTAAAAGTGAAAATGATAAATTGAATTTAAATTATATGATTGGTAAATGCTATGAAAATATAGGCTCAAGTAGAAAATCAATTTATTATTACTATGAAGCCTTTGTTATTATTACTAAAAGAATAAACAGTCTTAATGATAGCAAGCTTAAGTTTATAAATTTAAAATCTAATCTTAATATATTTAATTCTTTAATTTTATGTATTAAAAATGTTTTAGGGAAAGATTTTAAAATGGTTGAAGTAGATGAATTTAGAAGTCTTAATGATTATTATGAATTTATAAACGAGATGAGTGTAAATAATCTATTTAAAATAAAGAATTTTAGAGAAACCGTAATAGAGGATTATCAAAACACTTATTACAATTATAATAATGATATTAAATATGTTTTAAATTCATTTAGTGATAATATTTTAAACAATATAGAATTGATTTTAAAATATATTGCAAATAAAACCTTAGGAACCTCAGCACTTTTAACTTATAACGATTCAAATGGAGAAAATAAAGTATTAGCTTCTTATAGAATAAAAGAAGAAAAATTTTTAGAAAAGAAATTAAATAAAACTATAAAGGTTGATGAAGTAATAGTTAATGAAAGTAGTTTAACAGAAGAATCATTAGGAGCATATACATTAAACGATGATATAAAATCTTGCCTTTATATAAATATAAAAAGTAAGATAGGAAGTAGAAATAAACACGTAGGCCAGCTTTTAGTTTTAGCTGATAAAGCTATAAATAACATAAACTATGAAAGCAAAAAAGAGATAAAAGAACTTGAAGCTGTATTAATATTTTTAATAGAACAATATAAAATAAACTTAGCATCAACTAGAGACAAGCTTACAGGGGCATATAATAGAGCTTATTTTGAAAAAGCATACTCTGATATTATTGATTATTCAAATTATAAAAATTCCTACTTTTCTTTAGTTATATTTGATATAGATAATTTTAAAGGGGTAAATGATAAGTATGGTCACCCTGTAGGAGATGTAGTTTTAAAAAAGATTTCAGATATTGTTCGCAAAAATAAAGCTAAAGACGATATTTTCTGTAGGTACGGGGGAGAGGAGTTTGTGCTTATACTTCCTTTAAAAGATGAGAAATTAGCCTTTAGTCAAGCTGAACTTATAAGGCATAAAATAGAAGAAGCTGATATTTTAAAAGGTAAGAGAGAATTAACTATAAGTCTTGGAATAGCAACATATAATGTTCATTCAAAAAACAAAAACGACCTAATTAAAAGGGCTGATGAGGCCTTATATGAAGCAAAGAAGACTGGGAAAAATAAAGTTAAGGTTTGGGAAGCTGAATTTAGTAAGCAATCTGAATACAATGACAAACTTGCAGGGATACTTACGGGAAATGCAGCTTATGATTATGATAAAGTTTCTTCTATGATTGAAATGCTAAATATAACAAAGAGTAAAAATGATAAGATAACTAAAATATATGAAATGATGAAAAAGTTAATTATTAAAACTGATTCTACAGAGTCTTATATATTCTTTGTAGAACATGATAGGATTTTAGATATGAAAAGGGTAGTTAAAGATTTTGAAGGGTTTTCTGAAATCGGATACTTTAACAAAGATATAATAAGAGAAGTTAGAATAAATAGAGAAGGGATCTACACTATAGATTGGGAAGAAATAAAAGAAGTAGGTTCTTTAGAAACTATTCCAAAATGGCACTCAATTTGTGTGTTGCCTTTAATAAATGGTGAAAAACTTAAAGGTATTTTATACTTTTCAGCACCAGCTTATATAAAGGAATTTGATTTTAAAGATTTTAACTATATCCAAACACTTTCAGATTATATATCTATTTTATTATAACGTATAACAAAAAAACCTCCTTAAACATAGGCTATATAGTGCTTAAAATTTAAGGAGGATTTTTTTATGGAAGCTCAAAATAAAAATAGTGGCAAAATAAAGGTTTACACAGTTTTAGATTCAGTAGATGGGGAAAAGCTTAAAGGAATTAAAATAAATTTATATAGAATAAATGGAGTTTCACCTAGTTTAGAAGAAAGTAAATATACAGATGAGAATGGATATGTAGAATTTACTTCTATTCCTGATGGTAATTATAGAATTATAGAAATTATAGATAAAAGGAAATTTTTAAAACCTTCTTATAGAAAGTGGAATGAAGTTAATATATCTAAAGCTTTAAGAGAAGCAGAAATTTTTATAATAAATAAAATTAGATAATATTAAATATTTTTGTTATACTTTAATAAAAGTTTTAAAATAGAGAAGGAATTGATACAAGATGGAAATTAGAATAAAATATTTCGAAGGTGCAGTTAGACTTAAAAAAATAGCTAAAGGAAACTGGATAGATGTATATGCAAACAAAGATATGTTCATAAAAGAAGGGGAAAGAGCTATGATACCTTTAGGCTTTGCTTTAGAATTGCCAAAAGGGTATGAAGCTCATTTAGCACCTAGAAGTTCAACATTTAAAACATGGGGAATAATTCAAACAAACAGTGTTGGAGTTGTTGATGATACTTATATTGGGGATAATGATCAGTGGCATATGCCAGTTTTTTGTCTTCAAGGAAAAGATTTAAATGAAGACGTTAAAGGTACATTTATAAAAAGAGGAGATAAAATAGGCCAATTTAGAACTATGGAAGTTATGGGAGATATAGAACTTTTAGAAGTAGACTCTTTTGGAAATGAAGATAGAGGTGGTTTTGGAACTACCGGGAAAAAATAATAGGAGCTAAATTTAGCTCCTATTCTTCACTTAATGCTTCTGTTAGTTCTTCCCATTCATTATAAAGTTCTTCTATTTTATTTTGAGTTTCTGATATTTCATTATTTACCCTTACAGATTCAGGAGGGTTTGAATAAACTTCTTCTAAACATAAACTGTTAGTTAATTTATCTAAAGTTTCTTCACTTTCTGAAATTTCTTTTTCAACTTCACGAAGTCTAGTTCTCTTTACTCTTATTTCTTTTTGTTGTAGTTTTACTTTTTTCTTTTCCTCTTTTAATTTTGTTTTAGTTTTGCCATTTTGGATTGCATCTAAAGTTTCGTATCTTTGAGGATTTTCTTTTTTATCCATATAATAAGAATAATTTCCAAGGTATTCAGAAATTCCATTTTCTTTAAGTTCAACTATTTTATTTATTACCTTATTTAAAAAGTATCTATCATGGGAAATTATAAGCATACTTCCATCATACTCTAAAATAGCATTTTCTAAAGCTTCTCTAGATATTATATCTAAGTGGTTTGTAGGTTCGTCAAGAAGTAGAAAGTTTGATTTTGAAAGCATAAGCTTTAAAAGATTTATTCTACATTTTTCTCCACCACTTAAAGTTTCTATCTTTTTAAATACATCATCACCTGTAAATAAGAATGAGCCTAGTGCAGTTCTTATATGAGTTGTAGTAAGTTCAGGGTATGTATCCCAAATTTCATCTAGTATGCTTTTATCAGGGTCTAAATAAGCTTGTTCTTGATCATAATACCCTATTTCTACGTTTGCGCCTAAAACTACGCTACCTGAATCAGCTTTTATTTTATTCATTATTATATTTAATAAAGTAGTCTTACCTCTACCATTTTCACCTATTAAAGCTATCTTTTCTCCTCTTTTTAAATCGAAGTTAACATCGTTAAAAAGGTGAGTGTTTCCAAAAGACTTACTTAATTTTTCTACATGCAATACATCATACCCGCTTTTAACAGTAGTATTAAAAGATATTTTAGAAGCTCCCTTTTCTTTGTCGGGGGCATCTAGTTTTACCATCTTTTCTAATGCTTTTTCACGGCTCTCAGCTTTTCTAATGCTTTTTTCACGGTTAAAAGATCTAAATTTTTCGATTATTTCTTCTTGTCTTTTAATTTCTGATTGCTGAAGATTATAAGCTTTTAATTGAGTTTCGTAATCTTTTTTTCTAAGGTCAAGATATTTAGTATAAGATGCGTTATAGCAGTTAACGTGTCCGTTTATAACTTGAAAGGTTCTATTAGTTACAGCATCTAGGAAAAATCTATCGTGGGATATTAAAAGAAGAGTTCCTTTATAAGAGTTTAGGAATTCTTCAAGCCATTCGATAGCTTCTAAATCTAGGTGGTTTGTAGGTTCGTCTAGTAGTAGTATATCAGGAGATTGAAGTAATAATTTACTTAAAGCAATCCTTGTTTTTTGACCACCGCTTAAATTTGTTATGCATTTATTAAAATCTTCTTCTAAAAATCCAAGCCCTTTTAAAACCCTAGATATTTCACCTCTAAAGGTATAACCACCTCTATGTTCATAAAGGTCTTGAGAAGTTGTATATTTTTTAATAAGCTCATCGTGGTATGAGGAATTATTTTCATCATACGGTTCATTAAGCTTCCATTCTAAATCCTTTATTCTTTCTTCAAGCCTAAGTAAATCAACAAAAACTGTAGAAGCTTCTTCATAAATAGTGTTAGAAGTTTCTAAGTTTAAATGCTGGTCTAAATAACCTAAAGTCTTATTTTTATCTAAAAATATTTCTCCATCATCAAAAGAAAGTCTTTTTGCTAATATTTTAAATAGAGTTGATTTACCTTCTCCGTTTGGTCCGATAATACCAACCTTATCACCTTCATTTACAGCAAGAGTAACACCTTTTAAAATTTCATCTATTCCATAGCTTTTTTTTATATTTTTACAACTTAAAACTATCATTTTTATCCTCGCTTTATCCTTTTCTTAAGTCTTTAGTTTCTATTATACTATGTAAAAAAATTCTTATCAATTTTAAGATAAATAAAGAGAAGCTTAGACTAAGATTATAATCTTAATATAAGCTTCTCTTTAAAAATAAAATATTTTAACCGTCAGTTTGCAAAAGATATCCAAGTTGAGGTTCTCCATTTAATAAACCAATTACATAAAGTGATTGAAATTCTCCTGGAAGTAAAACTACATCTTTTATAGTTTTACTAATTGCATTTGCCCCTGAAAAACTTATTTTAAAGGTATAAACACCAGGGGATAGAGGATAATAACCAGTTGTTTCAACGTATTCAACATCTTTAAATAATACTTTAATATTTTGAAGGCTTAAAGTCATTAAAGGAGCGTTTGGCGAAATATTTAAAAATCTTAAAAAAGAAATTTCTTTTCCACCTTTACTACTAGAATCTTTTAACTTAAAAAGATCTGTCTCCCCATTATTTTTTACTAATGAAAGAGTTTCTATAGAATTTGGAACAACTTCTATATTTTTTTTGAAAATAGGAGAGTCGTATGTTCCACTTTTAAACACTTCTAAAATATAAGAAGAAGGGCTAAAGGTATTGTAATTTGTTATATCTCCAAACTCTATATTTGAGCCAACTAAGTTACCACTTACATATATGTCTACAGAACCTAAACTTGGGTTTCCATGAAGAAATCTAAGCTTTGAGTCAAATTTAGGTAAGCTATCTCTAAGTAACATCTTTTTCACCTACTCTCTATCTTTATTACAATAGTTAATAGTTGAATTAACTATTCTATTTATTATTCTCTTAGCTATTGGAATTGGGATTTTATAAGCTTTTAAAACATTTAAAATTTGTGGTTCTTCATTAATTATCTTTTCTAAAACTTCATGAGGATTACATTTTTTCTTATTTCTGTTTTGGTCTAAATCATCTAAATTAATTTCATCAAATTCAGCTTCACTAAGTTCTATAGTTCTTAAAATATCTGTTTGAAGCTCATTTGTTTTATCTTCTCTTAAATAATTATTTTTGTTATATGAATAAAGAGTGTCATCACTTCTAAAACTAGAGATATTAAGAGTATCAGAAATGTTTTTAAAAGAGTATTCAATATCTACAAAAGAATTATTTAATTCTAATGGTATAAAGTCTAAATCATCATTGTCTTTTAACATATATTTTCTATCAGGTTTCATAACTTACCTCCAAACCTTAGTACTATAGTATAAAGTATATGAGCGCAAAACATTCTTGTTACTTATTATTATTCATATTTATATTCCTTTAGAACTAAGAAGAACACTAAGAATTAGTGGTGAATATAATAAAGTGGAGGAGATACTAATGGTTAAAAATAAAGATACTTTAAGAGATAAATTTGTAGGCGTTGATTGCGATATTAAACTTCCTAGCGGGATTTTAGTTAAAGCTTGTAATTTTGACAATGCAGCTACTACACCTCCGATGAAAAATGTAATTAGGAATACATCAATCCTTTATAAGTGCTATGGGTCTATAGGTAGAGGAACAGGACAAAAGCAATCTATGACAACTCATTATTTCGAAGAAGCAAGGGAGTATATTTTAGACTTCTTTAATGCAAGATATGAGGATAAATATACTGCAATATTTGTAAATAATACTACTTGTGGAATAAATAAAATAGCTAGTACACTCTTATATGATAAAAGAGTTATTTTAACAACAAGGATGGAACATCATTCTAATGATTTGCCTTGGAGGAAAAAGGCAGTTGTAGATTATGTTGAAGTTTTAAAAGATGGAAGAATCGATTATGAATCCCTTAAAGAAAAGCTAAAAGAACATGAAGGCAATATTAGATTTTTATCTATTACTGGCGCTTCAAATGTTACAGGATATATAAATGATATCCACAAAATAGCTAAGATGGTTCATAGAGCAGGCGGTAAGATTGTAGTTGATGGAGCGCAATTAGTTCCTCATAAAAAGGTTCAAATGTGCGTTAGTGACCCAGAAGAAAATATAGATTTTCTCGTATTTTCAGGACATAAACTTTATGCACCCTTTGGTAGTGGTGTGATTGTTGGATTAAAAGATGAATTTAATAAATGCTGTCCTGAAATGGAAGGGGGAGGAACTGTTAAATTAGTTAATGACTTTAGCGAAGAGTATTTAAATTCACCTGAAAAAAATGAAGCTGGAACTCCAAATTTTTTTGGTGCTATGGCTTTAATGTATGCCTTAAAAGAAATTGAGAGCATTGGGTATGATACTTTACTAAATCATGAGAAAAGTCTTTTTAAAGATCTATTAAATGGATTAAGGCGTTTAGATAAAATAACAAATTACGGAGATATAGAAAATATAGATGATAGACTTGGAATTGGAGTTTTTAATTTAGATGGAGTATTTCATGAAGATTTAGCTAAAGCTCTAGCTGATAGAAGAGGAATTGCAGTAAGGCACGGCTGGTTTTGTGCTCACCCTTATTGTAGAAGACTTATGAATTTAACAGAAGAGGAAAGTTCTAGATTTTTATATGATGAAAACTATAAAATGTATGGAATGGTTAGGGTAAGTATAGGTCCATACAACACAAAAGAAGAAATAGATATATTATTAAATGAATTAGAATATTTAAATAAAAGGTAATTGATTTAAAGTATTTTTTAAGGTGGTAATAATGAAAAGATGCGTTTATTGTGATAGAGAAATTACCTATGAATATTTAGAAAAACAAAAAAACAAGGAAGAAATAAGGTGTCCTATCTGTTATAAAAAACTAAAGGTAAATGAAATTAGTAGATTAGAATTTGTATCTATAGTCTCACTAATATCAATATTACTTCTATTATTACCACTTAAAATTTTATCTAGGATAATAGTCGTAAGTTTATTTATATATCTTTCTTTTAAATATTTAAAGGTTAGGATATATAAATACGAGGAAATAAAAAAATAAAGCAAAGAGAAATTTTTCTCTTTGCTTTATTTTTTTGATCATATAAACAAGTTAATTATTAAAAACATTATACTTTGGAAGATTATCTTCAAAGCATAAAGAAGGATTACCGTTTAATAATGGGTTAAAGTAAGAGATAGCTTCTTCTTTTATGTTATTACCTTCTTCATTTACCCATTCAGTTGGAAGATATTTTACGTTGTTTGCAACTTTAGAAGCTTCGATTTCGAAGAATTCTGTAGTATATTTAGAATCTTTATAAACTCTCTTTATAGCTACCATATAACCATTCTTGCCATCTTTTGCATATTTTAAAGCTTCATAGCCTGCATTATATGCCTCCTCAATATCAATATCAGAAGCGCAGTGCATAGCACATCTTTGTAAAATACCAAGTTCTAAAGCTTTTACTCTAGTTGAAATACCAGAGTCTAAAATTATTTGTCTTAAGTAGTTACTAACTCCACCTAATTGTGCATGTCCAAAATTATCTTGTGATACACAATCAAACTCAGAGACAAATCTACCAGAAGAATCACGAATACCTTCTGATACTACTATGTATACTTTGTTATTTCTTTTAAATCTTTCACGTACATCTTCTATAAACTTGATTTTATTAAATGCAACTTCTGGTACATATATAAAATCAACTACAGATTTTCCGTTTAACTTAGCTGCGCAAGCTGATGCTGCAAGCCAACCTGTATCTCTTCCCATAGTTTCAAGAATGAAAATACCATTATTTATATAAACAGAAGAGTCTAGGTATGTTTCTAAGATTGTTGTATTTATAAATTTAGCAGCGCTACCAAAACCTGGAGTGTGATCTGTATGCATTAAATCATTATCTATAGTTTTTGGTATTCCAATAAATTTTATATCTAAATTATTTTCTTTTGAATATTTTGAAAGCTTTGCTATAGTATCCATTGAATCATTTCCACCTACATAGAAGAAAGCTTCAATATTTAATTCTTTAAGAATATCTAAAAGCTTATCGTATTCCTCAGTTGATTCTTCTAAAGGTTTTAATTTATATCTGCAAGAACCTAGTCCTGATGAAGGTGTGTATTTAAAAGTATTTAAATCTTCGTCTGAAACATTTGAAAGATTTATTATATTTTTATTTAAAATACCTTCAACGCCATTAACACCTGCATAAACAGTATCATATAATTTAAAATCCTTATTTGCTTTTATTAGTCCTACTACACTTGAATTTATAACTGAAGTTGGTCCGCCCGATTGAGCTATTATACAATTTGCCATTAATATACTCCTTTATTATGTGAAATTTACTAATTATGATATACTAATTAGATATTTGATATACTCTATTTAATATAATACAACACTTTTTTATGTAAATAAAGACTTTTTTTCATATTTGGAATAAAAAATTTACCTTTACATCATATTAATATGGAGATATGATTTAAATGTTATATTTTAAAAAAAGGAGAATGTTAATGAGTTTAAGTGTAGTTGTTTTGTTTGGAATAGCACTTGCTATGGATGCTTTAGGTGTTACCCTTGGAATTGGTTTAAATAATAAAATCAAATTAAAAGAAAAGCTTATGTACATATTATCTTTTGCTTTCTTTCAATTTCTATTTACTTTTCTTGGTGGGAGTTTAGGTAACTTTTTTACAAGTAAGTTTATAGCCTTATCTAATGTAATAGGAGGCCTTATAATAATAGGTGTAGGGCTTTACATGATTTTTTCAGGTGAAAAGAAAGAAAATGAAGATGATAGCAAACTTATAATAGGTAAAAAGTCTGCTTTGCTTCTTGGGATTTCGGTAAGTATTGATGCTTTAGTCGTAGGGTTTACAGCTTTTAATTCATTTGGAATGTTTCATTTAACTTTTTATTCTTTTATTATAGGAACTGTAACACTTTTAATATGTTACATAGGGTTTATACTATCTGATAAAGTTAAAAAGCTAAGTATAGTTGAATCATATTCAAATTACATAAGTGGAATTATACTTATAATAATTGGTATAAAAATAATATTATCACTATAAAGACAAAGGATGTTTAATTACTTTAATTAAACATCCTTTATTTTTATAAATTTATAATTTTAAAATTTTCTTTTGATTCTATAATTGAGTGAGTTTCTTTAAGTAGAGGTATAAAGTAGTCATAGGCTTTGGAATTTATATTATTATTTTCTTTATTGATCCAATTACTTGGTAAGTATTTAGTTTTATTTGAAACCTTATAAGCTTCTACCTTTTCTATTTTAGTTTTGTATGGATAACTTGAAATCCTATTTAAAGCTACCATAAACCCATTTATATCTTCATTAGATAATTTTAAAGATTCAAAGCCTAATTTAAAAGATTCTAAAATATCTATTTCTGAAACGCAGTGCATAGCACATCTTTGAAGGGTACTAAGTTCAAGGGATCTTATTTTAGATTTAACCCCTGCTTCTGTAAGTAGAACTTTTAATTTATTTGAAACTCCTCCAAGTTCTATGTGACCGAAGGGGTCATTTTCTGCATATTTAAATTTTGATATTAAATTGCCGTTTTTATCTTTAATTCCTTCTGAAACAACTATATAAACTTTATGCTTAGTTTTTAAAAGGGACTTTACAGAAGTTATAAAATCTATAGAGTCAAAAGGAACTTCAGGTACATAAATTAAATCTACTATAGGGTTTCCTAAATAACTACAAATACAAGTAGAAGCTGCAAGCCAGCCTGTATCTCTTCCCATAGTCTCTAATATAAAAATACTGTCATTATCGTAAGAGTTAAAATCTAAAAAGGTTTCAACTATTGAAGTATTTATATAATTACAAGCACTTATAAATCCAGGGGAGTGGTCCATATAAAATAAATCATTATCTATAGTTTTTGGAATTCCAATAAACTTAATATCATAATTATTTTCTAGTGCGTATTTTGAAAGTTTAGCTACAGTATCCATAGAATCATTTCCGCCTATATAAAATACAGCTTTAATATCTAATTTATTTAAAGTAGATATTAACTTTTCATAAATCATAGGTGAAGTTTTAGAACATGGCATTTTATATCTGCAAGTTCCGAGAAATGATGCAGGTGTATGTTTAATTTTTTCGATTTGTAGTTTATTTAAGTTTGTTAAATCAACTATAGAGTTATTTAAAATACCTTCTATTCCATTTAAACCCCCGTAAACCTTATCATAAAGTTTAAAAAATTTATTACCTTCTAAAACTCCACAAAGGCTTGAGTTAATAACTGATGTAGGACCACCAGATTGAGCAATTATACAATTTTTCATAAAAACCTCCTAATAGTATATACTAAATATAAATATAATGTATATTAATAGTATAATAATTGATTAAAGTATATACAATTAACAAATTGTAAACAATAGCTTTTAAGGATAGTTCACAAAGGTATTTTAAAATGATATTATATAATTAAATACAGAAAATATGAGCATTTGTGGAGATGAGCAAAATGAATAGCACAAATTTTTTAAAAGATAAAAAATTAAAAGTCACTAAGGGTAGGGAAATTATCTTAGATATAATTTTTGAAAGTTCAGAGAGTTTAAGTGCAGAAGAGATTTTTAATAAATGCAAAAGAAAAGGACAAAACATTAATTTAAGTACGGTATATAGAACTATAGATATTTTTTTAGAAAATAATATTATAGATAAGTTTATCTTAGAAAATGGAATATCTACATATAAACTCCACAAAAGAAATCACAATCATAAACTAGAATGTGATCTTTGTCATAAAGAAATTGAACTAGAATGCCCTATAAAACAAATTGAAGAAATTATTTTAAAAGAAACTGGATTTAAAGTAACAAATCACAGTTTAAAAATAAGTGGAATATGTAAAAAATGCGAAAAGGAAACTCAAAAATAAAATTCTTGAGTTTCCTTTATCTTTTAGAAAAATTTTTAATTAAGATTACTAATAAAAGTGTTGTTACAGATATTATTGCAATAGTTCCGCCTGGTGCTGTATTTAAATAGTATGAAGAAACTAATCCAAACATTATATCTATAAATCCAAAAATAATCGAAAATACTAGTGTCTTTTTAAAACTTTTATTAAGTTGAAGGGCCGTAGCTACAGGAACAACTATAATAGAAGAGATTACTAAAATCCCCATTATTCTTATAGACATCGAAATTGTAGCACCTACTAATATTGTAAAAATATAATTTATAAATTTTACTTTAACTCCAGAAACTTTAGCACCTTCTTCATCAAAAGTTACATAAAGTAAATCATTATAAATAAAAGATAAAATAATTACAGATACTATACCAGTTATTGCAATTATTAAGATATCTGCTTTAGTTACAGTTAGCATACTTCCAAATAAAAATGAGTTAACATTTGCAGAAGCTTTTCCGCTACTTATAAGTATTATTGCTATACCTAAACTTAAAGTTAGAACTATAGACATAACAAGCTCTGCGTATCTTTTATAATATCCTCTTAAAAATTCAATTATTATTGCACAAATAGTAGTAAATAAAAATGCTGTTATAAGAGGGTTTACTCCAATTACAAGTCCAATTGCAACACCAGCAAAAGAAGAGTGTGATAGGGTGTCGCCTATCATAGAATTTCTTCTTAAAACTAAGAAAAGTCCAATTAATGGACAAAGGACTGAAATAATGGCACCTGCAAAAAAGGCATTTCGCATAAATTCAAATTCAAACATAAAGTGTCACCTTTCTATATTACAAGCTTATTACTTTTTTTAAGCTCTCTGTTCTATGTTTCATATATTCACTTGTCGTATAAAGCGTAGGGGTTCCATCTACTACTTCAACTATATGAGATGAATATTTTAAAGCTAAATCTATATTGTGTTCAACTGATATTATAGTTTTCTTGCAGCTTTTATTTAATGTATATAATAAAGAATAGATTGAATGTTGATTTTTGTGATCAACTCCAGTTGAAGGCTCGTCTAAAATAATAAGTTCTGGGTCTCCAATTAGGGCTCTAGCTATAAAAACTCTTTGCTGTTGTCCGCCTGAAAGACCACCGATTAGCCTATTTTTGTAATTTAACATATCTACATGTTTTAAAGCGCAAGTTATATCAGATGCATCTTTAATTCCAATTGCACGGCTGTGCATTTTTAATACTTCATTTACTGTTATAGGAAACTCTGAATTAAATCCTTCTACTCTTTGAGGAACATAACCTATTTTGTTAGAATTAATATCTATACTTCCTTTAGAAGGTTTTAATAGGCCAAGTATTAGTTTAAGTAGAGTCGTTTTACCACTTCCGTTTTCACCTACTATAGATAAATAAACACCTCTAGGGATATCTAAATTAATATTATCTATAAGATAAGGTGAAGTTCCAGTATATGAAAAGCATAAATCTTTGATATTAATCAAAATAATCAACTCCTAAAATTATCTATCTAACATTATACACATATTCGCAAATGATTTGCAACATCTATAAAAAGAACATTATAAATTTATAATAAAAAATATAGTTATAAAAAGTATTATAGAAGAAGTGAAAATTATAGATAAATTTTTTTTCTTTTTAGTTTTTAACCTTCTTATTCTAGTTACTCTTCTTTTCAATGTATTTTCCATAAAAAAACCTCCAAAACTAAATTATAGGATAATATTACCATATATTTCCAAATAATAAAACATAAAAGATATTTTTTAGTATAAAATAATAGGTAAGGTTGATATTTACATAGTTTTCAAACTATAATTGACTTATAATATTTGAAAGACAAAGGAGAAGATAAAAATGGATTTTTCAAGCTTAGTATTAATGGAAAGAGAAAATGAAACAGGATTTGTAAAAAAAGAACTAGGAAGCTATAAAGTTTCAGAGGGAGCTTTATTTATTAAAAAGTTATATATGATAGATGGAGTAGTAAACGTATTTTTTGATACAAACAAAGACGTAGAAGAGTGGGAATACTCAGCTATATATGATTTGTTTAATGTAGATTGCTTTAAAGAAAAAGGTTATGAAATTACAGAAGAATTAGAAGAATATAACCCAAGCTTCATATTAAAATTTGAGTACGTAGACGATCATAACGTAATGCAAGAGAAGATATCAGAAGTTGTTGATTTAATAGATCAAAGCATGAATAAAGTATTTAAAGATATAGAAGGTAAAGAAGAAGAGTATAAAGAAGATTAAATTAGAGTATAACTAATTTAAGAGAATATAGGAGGTGTATAAATGAGTACAGAACTTAAAAGTAGAGAATCTATAAAAGAAGAGTTCAAGTGGGATATAGAAAAGATTTTTAATTCATCTAAAGAATGGGAAGAAGAATTTGAAAATATAAAAAAAGATAGTTTAAAGCTTAAAGAGTATAACGGAAAATTAAATAAGCCTAAAGAATTACTAGATTTTTTAAACCTTGACGAAAATATAAGTAGAAGGTCAGAGAAATTATACGTATATGCTCATTTAAAAAGCGATGAAGATACACAAAATAACGAAAACCAAGGAAGAATGAATAGAATAGATAGTTATATATCTGAAATTTCGTCTTATAGCGCTTTTTTTGTGCCTGAAATTTTAGACCTTGGTGAAGATTATATAAAAGAAGCTATAGAAAAAGAAGAAGAATTAAAGATGTATTCTTTTATGTTTTTAAACATTTTAAACGAAAAGGAACACGTTTTAACTAAAGAGATGGAAGAATTACTAGCACAAGTTTCAGATTGCTTAGATTCGCCATCTAATATTCAAGGAATCTTAAGTAATGCAGATATGACTTTTCCTAAAACTATAAATGATGATAATGAAGAGGTTACTTTAACAGAAGCTAATTATTCATCTTTTATTAAGTCTAAAGATGTAAAGGTTAGATCCTTCGCCTTTAAAAAGTTATTTAAAGAATACGACAAATTAAAAAATACCTTTGCAACAACTTTAACTGCATCTTTAAAAAATTATATATTTTTATCGAAAACTAGAAAATATAAAGATTCTTTAGATATGGCACTAAAACCAAATAAAATACCAAAATCAGTTTATGAAGGTGCAATAGAAACTATAAACAATAACCTAAAATCCCTTCATAGATATGTGAATATAAAAAAGAAACTTTTAAACTTAGATGAAATTCATATGTATGATTTATACGTCCCTGTAATAGATACTCCAAAAGAAGAGATAGATTTTAATTCTGGTGTAGAAACTATACTTAAAGCATTAAAACCTCTTGGAGAAGAATATTTAGATATATTTGAAAGTGGAATAAAAAATAGATGGATTGATATATATCCAAACAAAGGTAAAAGAGGTGGTGCCTATTCTTGGGGATGCTACGATACTATGCCATATGTTCTTTTAAATTACACTAAAGAATTAAATGACGTATCAACTCTAGCACACGAGATGGGTCACTCAATTCATAGTTATTATTCAAGATTAAGTCAGCCTTATATTTACGCTGGATATACTATATTTTGCGCAGAAATAGCATCAACTACAAACGAAAAGCTACTTATTAATTATCTTATAGAAAATGAAAAAGATAAAAATAAAAAGTTATATCTTATAAACCAAGAACTTGAACAAATCAGAACTACAGTATTTAGACAACTAATGTTTGCAGAGTTTGAGCTTTGGTCACATAGAGAAATCGAAAGTGGAAATTCTTTAACTGCAAGTGAGTATTCTAATAAGTGGTTAGAACTTAACAAAAAGTACTTCGGTGAAGATATAATAGTAGACGATGATATAAAAGTTGAGTGGGCTAGAATACCACACTTTTATTCAGATTTTTATGTTTATCAGTATGCTACAGGATATGCAGCTGCATCAGCTTTTTCTAATTCTATATTAAATAATAAAAAGAATGCAGTAAATAAATATATCGATTTTCTAAAAAGTGGTGGAAGTGATTATCCTATAGAGATCCTTAAAAAAAGCGGAGTGGATATGACAACTTCAAAACCTCTTTTAGAAACAATAAAAAGATTCGATGAACTTTTAGATATGTTAGAAGAGTTATAAAATTTTAGGCGCATTTTGCGCCTAATTTTTATTAATAAAGATTATTTATAATATTTACGTTTAATTTAAAAGTAAATATTTAATGCTATGATATAATTTATATTAAATATTTTAAATTTTAGAGGGTTTTGTATGGTAGAAAATAAAGAACTTTATTCATTTTTAGTAAAGAATGAAGGCTTTTATATGAATCAATATGAAAGTGAAATATATAAAGAAGAAAAATGGATATGTATTAAAAGGCTTAAAGAAGGTTTATATACGTTTATAATAACAAATGAAAATGAGGAAGATATAAATATAAAAGAAGCTAAGGATTTTTTAAATAAATTAAACCAGCCTTATATTTTAAATGTTTTAGTTTTAACTAAGGGAGGGTATATAGAAGGAATAGATAAAAATGTATCTAGAGTTATATATAATCCTTATAGTGATTCAATTTTAAGGGTTGATGAAGGCTCGATAAATATAGCTAATATAATAAAATATTTAAATGGTATTTCAAAAGAAAATGAAAAAAAATCAAAGTTTAGTTTTTTAAAAGAATATCCTGTTACTTCCCTAATAATACTAATAAATGTTTTAGTATTTTTAATTACAGCAATATTTTCAAGAAGTATTTTAGATATTGACCCTAGAGTGCTTTTAATATTTGGTGCAAAAGAAGGATATCTTATAAATAATGGAGAAGTTTATAGGCTTCTTACAGCTGCATTTTTACACGGGGGATTAATTCATTTAGTTGTAAATATGTATTCTTTATATGCTGTAGGATGCATAGTTGAAAAAGTATATGGATATAAAAAGTATATAGGAATATATTTATTTTCAGCTATCACTTCAAGTTATTTAAGTTATAAATTAGACCCTTTAACTATTTCAGTTGGAGCATCTGGTGCTATCTTTGGTGTTTTAGGTGCAGTTTTAGTCTTTGCGATTAAAGAAAAAGACCGTTTAAATAAAGGGTTTATGGGAAATATCGTATCTGTTATCATATTAAATTTATTTATAGGTATGACAAATTCTAATCTTGATAACTTTGGGCACATAGGAGGATTTATAGGCGGGTTTATAATTTCTTTATTACTTTACAAAAAGGACAAGAGGAGCAAAAGTATATGAAAAAGATAAGTTATGACAGATTAATTACGTTTGCATTTTATATTTTACTAATCGGAACTGCAATTTTTGATGGAATTTATAGAGATGGAGTAAAACTACCTAGAATTGCATTAATATTTGTAACTATAATAGGGCTTAGAATTTTGTTTACGCAAACATTTTTAAAAAAGAGTAGAGCTATGTATGTTGCAATTTTAGTGTTTGTATTTTTATCTATGTATCTAGCTAATGTTATGAATTTTTACAATATAGAATATTATGATAAAATGCTTCACTTTGCATCAGGTTTTTTAATAGCTATACTCGGCTTTATAGTATTTGTATATTTATTTAAAGATAATAGAAATAAGGCTATAAAACCAATTTCAGCTTTGATTTTTGTGATTATGTTTTCAGCATCTTCAGCTGCTATTTGGGAGATTTGGGAGTTTACAACAGATAGCCTTTTTAATCTTCAAGCACAAAACGGTTTAGTAGATACTATGTGGGATATAATTCTTGGGACTTTAAGCGGAGTAATAATGAGTATACCAATTTATATGTACGCTAAAGGAAAAAATATAAAATTTATAGATAAAATAGCAAAAGAAATATTAGAATAAAAAGGAACCTTAGGGTTCCTTTTTTATTTAAAAGAGATGAAAATAATATGAAGATAAAAGGCTTTGAATTTCTTTTTTTAATGCTAAGGTAATTAAATATTTCTTTGCTTTAAAATAATCGTTTGTTTTAAGGTACTTGTTATAATGGTTTATTTCAGATGGTTTTAAATAAGGAGATAATTTTAAATAAGCTAAATTTAAAGCTTCCTTAAAAGAATTTAAATCACCTTCTTCATAAAAAACAGAATCTAAGTAACTATAAAATTCTTTTAAAGAAATAGAAGCTTTTTTTAATGCATTATCATAAATAGAGTTTCCCTTTTCAATTAAAAAAAGCTTATATCTTTCTATTTCAGTTTCTATTAAACTAGTATCATTTTTAAAAAGGTTTATAAGCTTTATAGAAGAAAAATCCTTATCTTTTACTTCTGTCATTATATCAATATCATAATCTAAAGAGCTTATATCATTTAAATAACTTAAAAATGAGTTTGTATTTATAGTTTTTGAATGTGAGCCTATCCTTTTAAAGGGGTCTTGCTCGCTATAATGGACCTTTATATTTAAAGAGTCTTTTTTCCAAGTGCTTTTTATTTCGTTTAATACTTTAATTGGATTTGGCTTTGATTTTTCAAAACAGGCGTAGTGCAGGTTATCAAATACTATTGGAACATCTATTTTTTCACTTATTTTTAAAAGATCAGAAATATTAAAGTTTTTCTCATCATTTTCTATAACTAATCTTTTTTTTATATTAGAATTTAAAGACTTATAATTATCTATAAATCTATTTATAGATGCTTCTTTATCATTATAGATACCTCCAACGTGAAGGATTATTTTTGATGAAGAGTCTAAATTAAGTGCATCTAAAAACTTACAGTGATATTCTAAATCTCTTATTGAATTTCTTACTATATTTTTATCTAAGCTGTTTATTATAGTGTATTGTCCAGGATGCATTGATAAACGTGTATTACTTTTTTCTATTATAGATTGTAAATCTTTAAAATCTTCTTTAAATAAAGATTCAAAATCAAAAGTATTATCTTTATGGCTTCCAAAAGGTATAATATCTGAACTAATTCTAAAAAGATCTATATTATTTTTAGAATTATAGATAAGTATTTTTTTAAAATCATCTAAGTTGCTTTTTGAAGCTTTATAAAAATTATCATAATTAAGATTTTTTAATAAAAACTTTCTAGTTGTTTTATATGAAACTCCAAGAGGAGTACAAGCATAACCAATTCTCATAAATATCACTCCTATTATTTTTAATTTATTATAATATTATTTGTAGAATTATGAAAAAAATTACCCTTTGAAAAGGTTAAAATTAATAAAATGTTAATAAAGTGGAGTAATGAAGGACAAATTGATAAAAAAATCTATGTATTATAAAAAATATAGAAATGCTTTGGAAAAAGATGTATAATAAGAACAATTAAAAAAAGGGAGGTTATTATTTATGAACGGAAAGCAATATGTAGAAAAAGTTTTAGAAGAAGTTAAAAAAAGAAATAATGGTGAGGTAGAGTTCTTAGATGCAGTTACAGAAGTAATGGAATCATTAGTTCCTGTATTTGACAAAAATCCGAAATTCATAGAAAGTGGAATTTTAGAGAGAATTACAGAACCAGAGAGACAAATATTCTTTAGAGTACCTTGGGTAGACGATAATGGTGATGTTAAAGTAAACAGGGGATTTAGAATTCAATTTAATAGTGCAATAGGACCTTATAAAGGTGGATTAAGATTCCATCCTACAGTTAATCAAAGTATTGTAAAATTCTTAGGGTTTGAGCAAATATTTAAAAATTCTTTAACTGGACTTCCTATAGGAGGAGGAAAAGGGGGTTCTGATTTTGACCCTAAAGGAAAAAGTGATAACGAAATTATGAGATTTTGCCAAAGTTTTATGGCAGAACTTTATAAGCATATAGGAAGCGATATTGATGTTCCAGCTGGAGATATTGGAGTAGGTGGAAGAGAGATTGGATACCTTTATGGATATTATAAAAAGATAAGTGGTCAAAACACACCAGGAGTTTTAACAGGAAAAGGCTTAACTTTTGGAGGAAGCTTAATTAGAACAGAAGCTACAGGATATGGATTAGTATATTTCACAGAAGAGATGCTTAAAGCAAACGGTACAAGCTTTAGTGGAAAAGATGTAGTTATATCAGGTTCTGGTAATGTTGCAATTTATGCACACGAAAAAGCAACTGAACTTGGAGCAAAAGTTATAGCTATGAGCGATTCTAGTGGATATATCGTTGATTTAAATGGTATAAACTTAGATGTTATTAAAGATTTAAAAGAAGTAAAGAGAGCTAGAATTAAAGAGTATGTTAATATAGTTAAAGATTCTAAATTCGTAGAAGGACATAGAGGAATTTGGGAAGTTAAATGTGACATAGCACTACCTTGTGCAACTCAAGGAGAAATTAATAAAGATTCAGCAGAAATATTAGTTAAAAATGGTGTTGTTGCTGTTTCAGAAGGGGCTAATATGCCATCTAGCTTAGAAGCTGTTAAGGTATTCCAAAGCGCAGGAGTTTTATTTGGACCAGCTAAAGCTGCAAATGCAGGAGGAGTTGCATGTTCAGCTTTAGAAATGTCTCAAAATAGTATGAGATTATCTTGGACTCGTGAGGAAGTAGACGAAAAGTTAAAAGATATAATGGTAAATATCTATAAAAATTCAAGTGATGCAGCTAAAGAATATGAAATGGAAGGAAATATTTTAGCTGGTGCTAATATTGCAGGATTCTTAAAAGTTGCAGAAGCAATGCATGCACAAGGGATAGTATAAAAAATAGAATATATATTTAAACTTTAGAGCAAAATAAAGGTGATACTAGAATTAGTATCACTTTTTTTTTAGAAATAGCAAATTTATAAATTAAAGTTATCATAAATTAAACTATATCTTTAAAATAAAATTTTCTTAAGTTAAAAAAGTAGGTGATTAGTTTTTTAAAATTTAAAATCAAGAGTTTATTTTTAAAATTAAATTAATAAAGTAAAAATTACAAAATTCTTTAAAAATAAGCTGTATACTTAATTCAATTTATAAATAGATTAAAGGGAGCAAAATCAAAAATTTAAATCTTAATGAAATTTAAGGTTTAACTACTTGATTTTTAAATCCTATTGAATTATATTAAGAAGGACGTACTTAAAAAGAGAAAATAGATATGAATGGGGAATAATTTCCATTTGTCATTATTAGGAGTGAATTTAATGGGAAATGTTATTTTTGCCGTAACAGCTGTATTTCAATTCTTTGTATTCTTTATTACAATGTACTACTTAGTACTTGCAATATTTGGATTATGGAATAAAAAAGAAAAGAAAAATTATACACCTAGCAAAAAATACGCTATGGTAGTAGCAGCTCATAACGAAGAAGTAGTAATAGGCAAATTACTAGAGAGTATGCTTAAATTAAACTATCCGAAGGAATTATACGATGTGTTTGTTATCGCAGATAACTGTACAGATAAAACAGCAGAGATTTCAAGAGAGTATGGAGTTAATGTTTATGAAAGATTCAGCGAAAAAGAAAGAGGTAAAGGCTTTGCTTTAGAGTGGATGTTTGATAAATTATTTAAAATGGATACTCACTATGATGCAATATGTATCTTTGATGCTGATAACTTAGTGCATGAAGACTTTTTAAAAGAAATCAATTCAAAAATGTCAGAAGGATATAAAGTTGTACAAGGATATATAGATTCTAAAAATCCAAACGATTCTTGGATTGCTACAGCTTATTCAATAGCTTTCTGGTCACAAAATAGAATGTTCCAATTAGCAAGAAGAAACGTAGGTTTATCAAACCAACTTGGTGGAACAGGTTTTGCTATAGGAACAGATATACTAAAGGAATTAGGATGGGGTGCAACTTGTCTTACAGAAGACTTAGAGTTTACTTGTAAACTTGTAGCTAATGGAGAAAAAGTAGGTTGGGCACACGATGCTAAAATATTTGATGAAAAACCACTTACTTTAAAGCAATCTTGGTCTCAAAGAAAGAGATGGATGCAAGGTTTTGCTGATGTTGCAACTAGATATTTCTTTAAGCTTACTAAAGCTTCAATAAAACAAAGAAAATGGTATATGTTTGATTGTGCTTTATACGTAATGCAACCTTGTGTAACGTTATTATTAGCAATATCAGTGCTTTTAACATTTGTTCAAGGTCATATAGTAGGTTCAGATATATTTGTAATTAGTAGTGTTTTTAGTGATATAGGGTGGAAAGTATTCCTTATAGCACAATTTTTAATTACACCATTAGTTTTAAGATTAGAGAAAAAGGTATCAAAGAGTTTCTTTGTTGTAATATTCTTATATTCTCTAAATGTATTTATATTACCTATAGTTGCAAGTTATATAAATCAACCTTATGGTTTTACTTTAGCAACTGTAATATATAATGTAGTATTTTTCGTAGCAACTTTCTTGTTACTAGGTAAAAAGAGCGTTATATTATTATTTAGATTCTTATTATATGGATTATACACATTAACTTGGATTCCAATTACTATCCAAGGTATACTTAATAAGAACAATAAAGAATGGAGTCACACAAAGCACGTACGTAGTGTAGAGATTTGTGATTTATAGATAGAATACAAAAGACCTGCTGGAGTTAAAATAACTCTAGCAGGTCTTATATATTTGTTTTTTTACATATTTATTTTTTGTGATAAAATAGAAGAGTTAATAAAATTGTAAGTTGAGGGATTGTTATGTTTAATATAGTTGATTATGAAGAATTAGTAGATGATAATAGTTGTATATTTGTAGATGTTAGAAGTCCAAAGGAATTCAAAGAAGCTACAATTAAAGGAGCTATTAATATTCCAGTTCTACTAGATGAAGAAAGAGAAGAAGTTGGAACAGTTTATGTAAGAGAAAATACAGAAAAAGCAAAAAAAATAGGTATAGAATATATTTCAAAAAGACTTCCAGAAATATTTGAACAAGTACAAGAGCTTTACTCACAAAAAGGTAAGAAGATAGTATTCTTTTGTGCTAGAGGTGGAATGAGAAGTGGAACTGTATATTCTCTCTTTTATTCACTAGGATATAAAGTTTACAAACTTAAAAATGGATATAAAGGATATAGAAAATACATAAATGATAACTTTAAAAAATTAAATGAAGAAGTTAAATACATAGTTTTATACGGAAAAACTGGGGTTGGAAAAACTGAATACTTAAAAGAACTTAGAAAAAGAGGGTATAATGTAGTTGATTTAGAAGGCGCTGCAAATCATAGAGGGTCTATTTTAGGTGGAGTTGCACTTGGTGGTTGTAGAAGTCAAAAAGCCTTTGAAACCGAAGTTTTTGAAGAACTTAAAAATAAAAATTCAAACATAGTATTTATAGAAGGTGAAAGTAAAAGAATAGGAAATATAATTTTACCGACATTTTTATCAGATGCTATGCAAAAAGGTATAAAAGTATGTATGGATGATACTATAGAAAATAGAAGGGATCTTTTAGTTAAAGAGTACACAAAAGATGAAAAGAGTGTAGGAGATATACTAAGATGCCTTGAATATATGTGTAAATATATCAGTAAAAAAAGAATAGAAGAATACAAAACTATGGTTACAGAAGGAAACTTTGATGAGGTATGCGAAGCCTTAATGGTTGAATACTACGATCCGTTATATACAAATGGATTTAAAGAAAAAGATTTCTATAAAGAGCTATTTTGCGATGATAAAGAAAAAACTATAAAAGAATTAATAGATATATATAACGAATTTGTTTAGTTTGGAGGAAAAGATGGGAAAAGAAATCAATGCTTCATATGACGTAAACGCCTTAACTTCTCTAGAAAAACTAGAGCCAGTTAGAGTTAGGCCTGGTATGTATATAGGTTCAACTGGAACTAAGGGTTTACATCATTGTGTATGGGAAATATTAGATAATGCTATAGATGAAGTATCAAATGGATTTGGTACAAAGGCAACTATAATACTAAATAAAGATAAAAGTGTTACTGTTATGGATAACGGTAGAGGTATACCTACAGGAATACATCCTATCAAAAAGAAAAGTGGAGTTGAAATGGTTTATACAGAACTTCACACAGGGGGAAAATTTGATAACAAAAACTACAAAACATCAGGTGGTCTTCACGGAGTTGGAGCAGCTGTAGTTAATGCCCTTTCTAAATGGGTAGAAGTTGAAGTTCATCAAAACGGGAATATATACAAACAAAGATTCGAATATGCGTATGATAAAGAACTTAAAAAAGATATGCCAGGAACTCCTGTAACTCCTTTAGAAGTAGTTGGAAAATGTAAAGATACTGGAACTATGGTTACATTTATGCCAGATAAAGATATATTTTCAACTATAGACTTTAAAGGTGATGTAATAGATGAAAGACTTCAAGAACTAGCATTCCAAAATAAAGGAATGATGCTAGAGTTTATAGATAGAAGAAAAGATGAAGAAGTAGTTAAAGAATATTACTCTAAGAGGGGACTTTTAGATTTTATAGATTACTTAAACGAAAGTAAGACACCTCTTCATAAAGACCCTATTATTTTTGAGGGGGAAAAAGAATTAAATGGATTAAATATGTTTGGTGAAGTTTGTATGCAATTTACAGATTCAACAACAGACAATATTGCAAGTTATGTAAATAATATCCCAACTACAGAAGCTGGAACTCACGAAACTGGATTTAAAACAGGTATGACTAGAGCTTTTAAAGAATGGGGTAGAAAACTTGAACTTATGAAACCTAAGGATAAAGAATTCGAAGGTGATGATTTAAGAGAAGGTATGACAGCTATCGTTAGAATAAAAATCTCAAATCCTGAGTTTGAAGGTCAAACTAAAACTAAGCTTGGAAATAACGAAGCTTATACTATGATGAATGAACTTGCATACACTAAGCTTTCAGAGTGGATTGAAGATAATAAAGACCTTGCATCAAAAATAATAAATAATGCACTTCAAGCAGCACAAAGAAGAGAGAAAATTAAAAAGATAAATGAAGCTGAAAAGAAAAAGATAGGTAAAGGGGCTGCGCCTTTAGCAGGTAAGGTAGCGGTTTGTACTGGAAAAGATAAATCATATAATGAATTTATAGTAGTCGAAGGAGATTCTGCCGGTGGTTCAGTAAAAATGGCTAGAGACAGAAGATTCCAAAGTATAATGCCATCTAAAGGTAAGATAATGAATACTGAAAAGCAAAAACTTGAAAATGTACTTGCTTCAGAAGAATTAAAAATATTTAATACTGCTGTAGGGACTGGGACTTTAGATAATTATAATGAAGATGATTTAAGATATAACAAAATAATAATTATGAGTGATGCTGACGTTGATGGTTATCATATTAGAACATTATGGATGACATATATCTATAGATATATGAGACCTCTTATAGCAAATGGACATCTTTATTTAGCTCAGCCTCCTTTATATAAAGTTTATAAAAAGGTTAAAGGAAAAGAAGTATCTGAATACGCTTATTCAGATGAAGATTTAGATGAAGTTAAAGAAAGAATTGGAAAAGGTGCATTAATACAAAGATACAAAGGGCTAGGAGAGATGAATCCAGACCAGCTTTGGGATACTACTTTAAATCCAGAAAGTAGAACACTTTTCCAAGTTACTATAGATGACGCTGCAAAGGCAGAAAAAATGGTATCTCTTCTTATGGGTGATATAGTAGAACCTAGAAGGAAATATATGTATAAATACGGTGAATTTTAATTAGAAATAGAAAGGAAAAGATTTATGGCTAAAAAAGTTAGTAGTATACCTGTGGATAAAAATATTATAAGAATTCCACTTGAAGAAGCTATGCCAGATAACTATCTGCCATATGCAATAGAAGTTGCTAAAGAAAGAGCACTTCCAGACGTTCGAGATGGGTTAAAACCAGTTCATAGAAGGATATTATATGGGGCATATCAATTAAAGGCATTTCCAGATAGACCTTATTATAAATCAGCTAGAATAGTTGGGGATATTTTAGGTAAGTATCATCCTCACGGAGATACGTCAGTATATGATGCTATGGTTATACTAGCTCAAGATTTTTCAACTAGAGAGCCTTTAATAGATGGTCACGGAAACTGGGGTTCTATAGATGGAGATGGGGCAGCTGCTATGAGATATACAGAAGCAAGACTTGCACCTATTGCTATGGAAATGATGAAAGATATTGAAAAAGATACAGTAGATATGGTTTTAAACTATTCAGATAGTGAGTTAGAACCAAAGGTATTACCAAGTAGATATCCAAACCTTTTAGTTAATGGAGCTTTTGGTATAGCAGTTGGACTTGCAACTAATATACCACCTCATAATTTAGAAGAGGTAACAGATGGAGTTTTAGCGTATATTGACAATAACGAAATAACAACAAAAGAACTTATGGAACATATTAAAGGTCCAGACCTTCCGACAGGAGGAGTTCTTATTGGTAAGAATTCTTTAATATCTGCATACGAAACTGGAAACGGAAAGGTAACATGTAGAGCAAAAACTTCTATAGATAAGTTAGAAAACGGAAGATTTGGAATAGTAATTACTGAGTTCCCATATAGAAGAAATAAGTCAAGAATACTTCAAACAATTTCTGAAATGACAGCAGATAAAAGACATGCTAAAGTTTTAGAAGGAATTACTGATATAAGAGATGAATCAGATAGAACAGGTATTAGAGCTGTTATTGAATTTAAAAAAGCATCAACTGAAGAATCAGTAGATAAGGTTCTTAAATACCTTTTTAAAAAGACAGATCTTCAGTGTAACATAAGTTTTAATATGGTTGCACTAGCTGATGGTAAACCAGAAACTATGGGTCTTAAAACAATAATAGAGCATTACGTAAACCATCAAAAAGAGATAGTAACTAGAAGAAGTAGAAAAGAACTTGAGATAGCTGAAAAAAGATTTCATATAGTTGAAGGATTTATAAAAGCTATTGATGTTTTAGATGAAGTTATAAAAACTATTAGAAGTTCTAAATCTAAAAAAGATGCAAGCGAAAATTTAATAGCTAAATTTGGATTTACAGAAATTCAGTCTAGTGCAATACTTGAACTTATGCTTTATAGATTAACAGGACTTGAAATAGATGTATTTAAAAAAGAGTATGATGAACTTCAAAAGATAATAGCAAAGCTTAAAAAGATATTATCTAGTGAAAAGGAACTGCTTAAAGTAGTAAAAAAAGAGTTACAAGAAGTAACTAAAAAATATAAGAATCCAAGAAGAACTAAGATAATAGAGGATGATAGTAAAGCTAAAATTGATATAGAAGAACTTATAGTTATAGAAGATATAATGATAACTTTATCAAAAGATGGATTTATTAAAAGAATTCCTTATAAAAATTATATAAGATCAAACTCTGACTCTAAAGAAATAGAATATAGAGAAGGAGACGAACTTAAATTCTTAATAGAATCAAATACTTGTGATACTTTGCTTATTTTCACAGATAAAGGTTATATGTATAAATTAAAAGGAATTAACACTCCAGAAGGTAAGTGGAAAGAAAAAGGTGAAAGAGTTGATACTCTAATTAGAGGGCTTAATTTAGATAACGAATCTATAATTAAAGTTATATCAGTTAAATCACTTCACCCAAATAAATATATTCAATTTATAACTGATAAAGGATATATTAAAAAGACATCTTTAGATAATTTTGATACAGCATATACTAAGCTTCAAGCTATAAAGCTTAAAGAAGGGGAAGATGTTATAGATATAACTATGCTAGTTTCAGATGAGAAAAAAGAATTCCTAAAGGTAAGTACAAAGCTAGGATTAACTTTCTCATTAGAAATACCAGAAATAGAAAACAGTCAAAGAAACATCCTTCCAATTCAAATGTTTAACTTATCTTTAAAAGATAAGATAACAGAAGCATCTTATATAGACAGATTAGAAGTAGTGCAATTTAATATTGGAATAACAAACAAAAAAGTAATTAAATCATTAAGTAGGGTAGCCAAAAATGATGATTTAAAAGTCCATACAGATTCTTTAAGTGATTTATTATTATTTACTGATAAAGGTAACTTAATTAAGCTTAAGTCATTTATGCTTAGCGGTGTTTTAGAAAAGGATATAAAACTTGAAGATATGGTTGATTCTTTAGAAAAAGATGAAGAAATTATAAAAGCAATTTCTGTAAATGGATACAATGAGAATCTAGGACTTTATACAATTACAAAAAACGGATTAGTTAAAAAGACTTCATTTAAAGAATTCGAAGGAGAATATTTAAGCGCTCCATATTATAAATTAAAAACTAAGGAAGATAGAGTAGTTAGCACTTTCCTTGGAGATTTAAATTTTGGTGAAATATTACTATTTACTGAAAAGGGAATGGGGATTAGGTTTAGCGTAGATAATGTAAGTTTAATGGGTAAATTTACATCTGGAGTTACAGGAATAAGCTTAAAAGATGAAGATAAAGCTATATGCGGTAGGTATGTAACAGAAGAGGCGGAAAAGTTTAATTTAATATTCCATAACAAAGAAGTTAAAACTTTAGAAGTATCATCTATAAAACTTCAAAACAGAGCAGGAAGAGGAACAGACCTTTTAGTTGGAGAAGTTATAGATATAATAAGAGGGGTACAATTTTTATAAGAAAGAAGGTTTTTTTATGAGTAAAGTATGTGTTTTATTAGCAAATGGATTTGAAGAAATTGAAGCGTTAACAGTTGTTGATGTTTTAAGACGTGCAGATGTTACTTGTGATGCAGTTTCAATATTTGAAGAAGAAGTAACAGGTGCTCACAATATGGTTATAAGAGCAGATAAGTTAATTAAAGATATTAGTGAATATGATGCTGTAGTTTTACCAGGTGGAATGCCAGGAAGCACTAATTTAAGAGATAATTCTGAAGTTATAGATTTAATAAAAAAGATGAACTCTTCAAAAAAAATAGTAGCTGCAATATGTGCAGCACCTATAGTTTTGGCTAAAGCAGACGTAATAAGAGGAAAAGATGTAACTTCTTATCCTGGCTTTAAAGAAGAACTAGGAGATGTTAATTATATAGAAGATAGAAGAGTAGTTATAGATGGAAATATAATAACAAGTAGAGGACCTGCAACTGCATTAGAATTTTCATTTGAAATACTAAAAAAATTAGGAAAAGTAAAAGAAGCAGAAGAAATAAGAAACGGAATGCTTTATAACTTTTAGAAAATAGGTGAATTATGAAAGAGAAGTGGCTTATAAGAGAAAAAAGAGAAGATTTTAAAAGATTAGCTAATAATTTAAATGAGGATAGTCTAATATTAAGACTTTTAGCTAATAGAAAAATATCTGATCCTAAAGCAGCTTCTCTTTTCCTATATGGAGATTTAAATAGTTTTCATGATCCATTTTTACTAAAGGATTTAAATCTTGGAGTAGAAATAATAAAAAACGCAATAATAAATAATAAAAAAATTGCTATATATGGAGATTATGACTGTGACGGAGTATGTAGTACTTCAATACTATATAAAGGACTAAAAAAATTAAATGCAAACTTTATATATCACATTCCAAATAGGGAAAGTGAAGGGTATGGGATGAACAAGGAAAGAATAAAAATCCTAAAAGATTCTGGGGTAGATATAATCTTAACTTGTGATAATGGAATTTCAGCTTTTGAAGAAATAGAATATGCTAAAGAATTAGGTTTAACTGTAGTAGTTACAGACCATCATGATATACCTTTAAAAGAAGTAGATGGAAAGCTAATAAAAGTTATGCCAAACTCTGATGCTTTAATAAATCCTAAAAGAGAAGACTGCCCTTATCCATTTAAAGACCTTTGCGGAGCGGGAGTAGCTTATAAGTTTGTTTTAGGATTATATAAAGAGTTTTCTATAGATATAAAAGAAGCGGAGGAACTTTTACAATTTGCAGCTATCGCTACTGTTTGCGATGTAGTTAATTTAATTGATGAAAATAGGATTATAGTTAAAAAAGGATTAGAACTTATAAATAATACTAATATTATAGGATTAAAAGAATTAATTAAGGTTAAGAATTTAGAAGAAAAAACTATAAATGAAGGTCACTTTGGATTTAGTATAGGTCCTTGTATAAATGCAACAGGAAGGCTTGAAATTGCAGATTATTCTGTAGAACTTCTAATCTCAGAAGATAAGGATAAAGCATTAAACCTTGCACGTAAGTTAAACGAATTAAACGAAAAAAGACAAGAGCTTACTATAGAAAGTGTTGAAAAGGTTGAAGCTTTAGTAGAAAGTGAAATAAAATCAGGGGATAAAGTTATAGTAGTCTATGAAAAAAGTATTCACGAAAGTATTGCAGGAATAGTTGCAGGAAGAATTCGTGAAAGATATAATCTTCCAACTATAGTAATAACTAAAGGAAAAGATATGCCAAAAGGCTCTGGAAGGTCTATAGAAGGATATAATATGTTTGAAGAACTTAGTAAATGCAAAGAATATTTAGAGAAGTTTGGTGGACATCCTATGGCAGCTGGTCTTTCCTTAAAGGAAGAAAACATAGAGAAATTAAGAAAAGAATTAAATTCAAACTGTAAATTAACAGAAGATGATATTACACCTAAAGTTTTAATAGATGCAGCTATACCTCTACAAAACTTAAATTATAAAATAATTGATGATTTAAATGTTATGAAACCTTTTGGAAAGGGAAATAGTACTCCTGTAATTGCTTGTAAGGATGTTTTAGTTAAGAGAGTGATGTTTATGGGTAAGGAAGGTAAATTTTTAAGATTTAAAATGGAACTTCCAGGAGGAAAGACTATAGATGGAGTGAATTTTAATAAGTACGATTTTTTTAAAGAGTCTTTTGAAGAAAAATATGGGGAAGAGGCATTTACTAAACTATTACTAGAAGGATATACTAATTTTAAGATGGATATAATATATTATCCAGAGATTAATGAATTCAGAGGAGACAAAAATATTCAAGTCTCAATTAAGAATTTTAGATTGTAAGGAGAGATAATTTTGAGTAAATATAAAATTATAATGACAGGGGGAGGAACAGCAGGGCACGTTACTCCAAATCTTGCATTAGTTCCAAGACTAAAAGAAGAAGGTTTTGATATAAAATACATAGGAAGTAAAGATGGGATAGAAAAAGATATTATAGGGAATGCTAATATTCCATACTTTGGTATATCATCTGGTAAACTTAGAAGATATTTTGATATTAAAAACTTTACTGATCCTTTTAAAGTATTAAAAGGAATAAATGAGGCTAGAAAAATATTAAATAAAGAAAAGCCTGATGTTATATTTTCAAAAGGTGGATTTGTAACAGTACCTGTAGTAATTGCAGCATCTATGAAAAAGATACCTGTTATAGCACACGAATCAGATATAACTCCAGGTCTTGCAAACAAATTAGCATCACCATTTTGTGATAAACTTTGCGTGACATTTAGAGAAAGTTTAAATTATGTAAGCAAAGAAAAAGGTGTTTTAACAGGAAGTCCTATAAGATCTGAAATATTAGAAGGGTCAAAACTAGTTGGAAAGAAAATATGTGGCTTTGATGATGATAAAGAGATTATTTTAGTTATGGGTGGAAGCTTAGGGTCTAAAGTTATAAACGATGAGATAAGAGAAAATTTAAATGAATTGCTTAAAGAAAACAACATAATTCACCTTTGTGGTAAAGGAAATTATAAAAAAGAATTAGAAAACTTAAAAGGTTATAAGCAGTTTGAGTATGTAAGTGAAGAACTTAAAGACTTACTTAAAGCTTCAGACTATATAATTTCAAGAGCTGGTGCAAACTCTATTTTTGAGTTTTTAGCACTAAAAAAACCTACACTTTTAATTCCATTATCAAAAAATGCTAGTAGAGGAGACCAAATTTTAAATGCAAATTCATTTAAAAAAGAAGGTTTTGCAAATGTTATAGAGGAAGAAGAACTTTCAAATACTGGAATACTAACTGAAATAAAAAGATTAAAGGAAGATAAAGAAACTTTAGTTAAAAATATGAAGTCTAGTAAGATGAATAATGGAGTAAATGGAATAATGGACGTGATAAAGGGTTCTATAACAAGTAAAATGTAGTAGAAAAAGAATATTTATCGTAAATAAGGAAATTTAAAACTTAAATAAGCTTTGAAAACTTGCAAAATATTAATAGTAGTATATAATGAAAGAGATGGACTTTGACTTTTTAATAATATTAAAAAAGGTTTTGTTAATCTCTTTTTTAAAGCTTAAAATCAAAGTCGAAATTTGTAATATATTTTTTGTAGGGGTATGTTAAATAAAAGACAATCTTTTATTATGATTTACCTCATTTAATGTGTAAAAGTGTAAGACACTTTAATTTAATCGATTTAAATAAAATTATATTTCTCACTAATTTTATTTATATATATTGATGTAAAAAGTTTTAATTGTGGAATCTGTATTAAAACTTTTTATATTAAAAAATTTCTTATTTTTTAATAATAGAAAGAGGGGTCACACGATGAGAAAAATGAAAACAATGGATGGAAATACGGCTGCTGCTCATATTTCATATGCATTCACAGAGGTTGCTGCAATCTATCCTATAACACCATCATCACCAATGGCTGAACACGTAGACGAGTGGGTAGCACAAGGAAAGAAAAACATATTCGGTCAACCAGTTAAGATTATGGAAATGCAATCAGAAGCTGGAGCTGCAGGTGCAGTTCACGGATCATTACAAGCTGGAGCATTAACTACAACTTACACTGCTTCACAAGGTTTATTATTAATGATACCAAATATGTATAAAATTGCTGGAGAATTATTACCTGGAGTATTCCATGTATCAGCTAGAGCATTAGCTACATCATCTCTAAGCATATTCGGAGATCACCAAGATGTTATGGCTGCAAGACAAACAGGATTCGCTATGCTTGCAGAAGGTTCTGTTCAAGAGGTAATGGACCTTTCAGCAGTAGCTCACTTAGCAGCTATAAAAACTAGAGTTCCATTCTGTAACTTCTTCGATGGATTCAGAACTTCACACGAAATACAAAAAGTAGAAGTTATAGAACACGAAGAATTAAAAGACTTAGTAGATATGGAAGCTTTACAAGCATTCAGAGATAGAGCATTAAACCCTAACCACCCAGTAACTAGAGGTACTGCTCAAAACCCAGATATCTACTTCCAAACTAGAGAAGCTGTAAACAAATTCTACAACAGCATTCCTGATGTAGTTGAAAACTATATGGCTGAAATCACTAAAATAACTGGTAGAGAATACCACTGTTTCGATTACTATGGAGCAGCTGATGCTGACAGAGTAATAGTAGCAATGGGATCAGCTACAGATGTTTGTGAAGAAACTATAGATTACTTAAACGCTAACGGACAAAAAGTCGGAGTAGTTAAAGTAAGATTATACAGACCTTTCGATATCGAAAGATTAAAGAAAGCTATACCTAGCACAGTTAAGAAAATTGCTGTTTTAGATAGAACTAAAGAACCAGGTTCAGCAGGTGAACCATTATACTTAGATGTTAAGAGCGCTTACTATGGAGAAGAAAATGCTCCTGTAATAGTTGGTGGAAGATTCGGATTAGGATCAAAAGACCCTAACCCAGGACACATCGCTGCAGTATATGAAAACTTAGCTAAAGACGAACCAAAAGATGGATTCACATTAGCTATAAACGATGACGTTACAAACACTTCATTAGAAGTTCACGAAGATATAGATGCTACTCCAAAAGGAACTACAGCTTGTAAGTTCTGGGGATTAGGATCAGATGGTACTGTTGGTGCTAACAAAAGTGCTATCAAAATCATCGGAGACCATACAGATATGTATGCTCAAGGATATTTCTCATATGACTCTAAAAAATCAGGTGGTATAACAGTATCACACTTAAGATTTGGTAAACAACCAATAAAATCACCTTACTTAATAAACAAAGCTGATTTCGTTGCTTGTCACAACCAATCATATGTTTACAAATACAACGTATTAGAAGGATTAAAACCAAACGGAACATTCCTTTTAAACTCAATCTGGACTCCAGAAGAAGTTGAAGAAAACTTACCAGCTTCATACAAAAGATATATAGCTGAAAACAACATCAAATTCTATACTTTAAACGCTGTTAAGATAGCTCAAGAAATAGGATTAGGTGGAAGAATCAACATGATAATGCAATCAGCTTTCTTCAAGTTAGCTAACATTATCCCAGTTGAAGATGCAGTTAAATACTTAAAAGACGCTGTTGTTACTTCATACGGTAAAAAAGGTCAAAAAGTTGTTGATATGAACAACGCTGCAATTGACAAAGGTGTTGACTCAATAGTAGAAATCACAGTTCCAGCTTCATGGAAAGATGCTAAAGAAGAAGCAGTAGTTGAAGCTAGACCAAAAACTGATTTCGTTAAAAATATAGTAGATCCTATAAACAGACAAGAAGGATTCGATTTACCAGTTTCAGCATTCAACGGAATGGAAGACGGTACTTTCGAAGCTGGAACAGCAGCTTCAGAAAAAAGAGGAATAGCTATAAACGTTCCTGAGTGGGAAGCAGATAAATGTATCCAATGTAACCAATGTGCTTACGTTTGTCCACATGCTGCAATTAGACCATTCTTATTAACTGAAGAAGAATTAGCTAACGCACCAGCAGGATTCAAAGCTGTAGACGCTAGAGCATTAAAAACAGAAACTCCTGTTAAGTTCACAATCGGAATTACTCCATTAGATTGTACTGGATGTGGAAACTGTGCTCAAGTTTGTCCAGCACCAGGAAAAGCTTTAGTTATGAAACCAGCTGCAACTCAAGATGTTGAAATAGCTAACTGGGATTACGCTATAGAAAAAGTTTCACCAAAAGCTAACCCAATGAACAAGAAAACACTTAAAGGAAGCCAATTCGAGCAACCATTATTCGAGTTCTCAGGAGCTTGTGCAGGTTGTGGAGAAACTCCTTACGCTAAGTTAATAACTCAATTATTCGGAGACAGAATGATGATAGCTAACGCTACTGGATGTTCATCAATCTGGGGTGGATCAGCTCCTTCAACTCCATACACAGTTAACCACAAAGGTCACGGACCAGCTTGGGCTAACTCATTATTCGAAGACAACGCTGAATTCGGATTAGGTATGTTCTTAGGTGCTAACGCTATAAGAGAAAGAGTTAAAGAAAACGCTCTTAAAGCTATCGCTGACGGAGTTGCTGTAGAAGAATTACAAGCATTCGTTGACGGATTCACAACTGGTGAAGGAACTAGAGATAGAGCTGACGCTGTAGTTGCTGCTTTAGAAGGATCAGATAACGTACACGCAAAAGCTATCTTAAACGAAAAAGACTTCTTAGTAAAACCATCACAATGGATATTTGGTGGAGACGGATGGTCATATGATATCGGATTCGGTGGAGTAGACCACGTATTAGCTACTGGAGAAGATGTAAATATATTTGTATTTGATACAGAAGTTTACTCAAACACTGGTGGTCAATCATCAAAATCAACTCCAACTGCTGCAATAGCTAAATTTGCTGCATCAGGTAAGAAAACTAAGAAAAAAGACCTTGGTATGATCGCAATGAGCTACGGATACGTATATGTTGCTCAAATTTCAATGGGAGCTGATAAGAACCAAACTCTTAAAGCTATCGCTGAAGCAGAAGCATACAAAGGACCATCACTAATCATAGCTTACGCTCCATGTATAAACCACGGAATTAAGATTGGTATGGGTAACAGCCAAGTTGAAGCTAAAAAAGCAGTAGATTGCGGATATTGGGCAATGTACAGATTCAACCCAGAAGTTAAAGAAGCTGGAAAGAATCCATTTGTTTTAGATTCAAAAGAACCAACTGGAGACTTCAGAGAATTCTTAATGGGAGAAGTTAGATACGCTTCACTTGCTAAAGCATTCCCAGAAGCTGCAGATGCATTATTCGAGAAAACTGAAAAAGATGCAAAAGAAAGATTAGCAGGATACAAAAAACTAGCTGCTGATAACTAAAATTCATCTTTAATATAAAAGAAGACTCAGGCTTTGCCTGGGTCTTTTTTATTTATCTTACAAAATATTAAAGAAACTCAATTATAAGTAAGAGAATAAAGAAAATTCGTAGAGAATGAGTGAATAAATTAAAAAAAATAAAGAATTTGCTTTTAATTTAGATAAAATAAGGGTAGAATGAAAATAGACAATACACAATTGAAGGAGGAAAAAGAAATGGATAAAGATTTAAACAAATGTGGATGTGGAAGCCACGAAGAAGGTAATGGATGCGGATGTGGAAGCCACGAGCATGAACACGATCACGAATGTGGATGTGGATGCGGTGAACACGAACATGAACATTTCGTAGTTGATTTAGTAGACGAAGAAGGTAACGAAGTTGCTTGCCCTATTATAGATGAATTTGAATATAACGGTGGAGAGTATTACTTAGCTCAAAATCCTACTGATGATTCAGTATATATGTTCAGATTAGTAGAGGAAGAATTAGTAGTTCCTGACGAAGATGAATTTAATGAAGTTGCTAAATACTACAACGAAGTATTAGTTGAAAACTAAAAATTATGGGAGAGTGAAATTTCACTCTCCTTTTGTGAATATAATTATATTGAATAATTTACTTTAATAGACAATAATGGTATATTCATTATGTGAGTTGGAAGGTGATTAATATGAAATTTTGTGATTTACATATTCATTCTTCCTTTTCAGATGGCAAGTTGACACCAGAAGAGATTGTAAGTACTGCAAGGAGTAAAGGTGTTAAATGCATATCTATAACCGACCACGATACTTTAGACGCTCAATACATTACAAATAACAAATACGAAGATTTAAGTATTATTCCTGGAATTGAACTTAGTACAGAAGTAAATGGAATAGAGATTCATATTTTAGGATATTTTATAGATATTAAAGATGAAAATTTAAATAAAGTCTTAAGTGAACTTAAATTTTATAGAAAAGAGAGAGCTAAAAGTATAGTTTCAAAGCTTAACAAAATGGGGATTGATATTGATATATCAGAAGTTTTAAAAAATGGCAAAGAAACTGTGGGAAGAGCAAATATTGCACTGGAGATAGTTAAAAAAGGCTACGAGTGCAATTATAAGAGTGCATTTAATAAGTATTTAGTTCAAGGGAAACCTGCTTACGAAAAAGGGAAGAAGCTAACTTATAAAGAAGCTATAAAATTAATTCAAGCTTCAAATGGAATAGCAGTGTTAGCGCATCCTGGAAAAATTTATAAAGCACGTGAGATTGAAAATATAATTAAAGAACTAAGGTGTTATGGTTTAAGAGGTATCGAAGTATACCACAATAGCCACACTAAAGAACAGATAAATAAATTTTACAACTTGAGCAAAAAGTACAAAATGGTTATCACTGGTGGAAGTGATTTTCACTGCTGCCTATCTGAATGCGAGATTGGCTCTGAAGGAATAGATAGCGAATTATATGAAAAATTTATAGGAGCAAAGAATAAATAATTAAAGGGGCGAAATAAATATGAACTTATCAAAAAAAGCTAAAGATATAGCGCCGTCAATAACTCTTGAAATAACAGCGAAAGCTAAGAGTCTTAAAGAATCAGGAGTTGATGTAATAAGCTTTGGGGCAGGTGAGCCAGATTTTAATACACCTAAAAATATTATAGATGCAGCTTATAAAGCAATGCTTGATGGTAAAACTAAGTATACTCAAACTTCAGGAATATTAGAACTTAGAGAAGCTATATGTAAAAAGTTTAAAGAAGATAACGACTTAGAGTATAAAGTAGATCAAATTTTAGTAAGTACTGGAGCGAAGCAATCTTTAGCAAATGCTTTTTTAGCTATTTTAAATCCAGAAGATGAAGTAATAATGGCAACGCCTTATTGGGTTAGTTATCCGGAACTAATAAAATTAGCAGATGGAAAACCTGTATTTTTAAATAATTCAAAAGATAATGGATATAAACTAAACAGGGAAGAATTAGAAAAAGCATTAACTTCAAAAACTAAAGCTTTTATAATAAATAGCCCAAACAACCCAACTGGAACTATATATACTAAAGAAGAACTTTATGACCTTGCAAAATTTGCAGAGGAAAATAATCTTATAATAATTTCTGATGAGATTTATGAAAAACTTATTTATGATAATGAAAAGCATATAAGTATTGCAAGCTTAAGCCCTTATGCTTATAAAAATACAATAGTTATAAATGGTTTTTCAAAATCCAGTGCAATGACTGGATGGAGAATAGGATATGCAGCAGCTAATAAAGAAATTATTAAGCTTATGACAAGTATTCAAAGTCACACTACTTCAAATACTTGTTCTGTAACTCAATACGCAGCACTTGAGGCTTTAAACGGTCCTAAAGATGAACTTTTAAAAATGGTTAAAGCTTTTGAAGACAGAAAAAACTTTATGGTCAAATTATTAAAAGGTTTAAAAGATATAGATATAATTGAGCCAAAGGGAGCTTTTTATGTTATGGTTGATATAACAAAATATTTAAATGATGATATAAAAGACTCTCTAGAATTTTCTAAAGAGCTTTTAGAAAAGGAAAAGGTAGCTGTTATTCCTGGGATTGGGTTTGGGTTAGAAGGATATATAAGACTTTCTTATGCGATTTCTAAAGAGCAAATTGAAGAAGGAATAGAAAGAATTAAAAACTTTTTAAATATAATAAAATAATTTATTAAAAAAGCTAACTTTTTTTGAAAAAAGTTAGCTTTTTTTTAGTAAAACTGATTAATATATTATATAATAAATTATATAAATAGATTTTGGAGGATTAGATGGAGAAATTAGCAATATTTGACGTAGATTTTACAATTACAAGAAAAGAAACTTTAATGCAATTTTTTAAGTTTATGATTCATAAGGATAAAAAGAATATTAAATTTTTACCTAGAGCAATATTTAGTGGAGCTTTATATGGACTTAAAATATATGATGAAAAAAAAGTAAAGCAATCTTTCTTAAAATTTATTGATGGAATAGAAGAAAAAGATTTAGAAAATACAGTTAAAGAATTTTATGAAGAAGTTTTAGAAAAAATTTTATATAAAGATGCAATAGATATGATAAAAAAACTTAAAAAAGAAGGATATAAGATATATTTAATATCTGCATCTCCAGAATTTTATTTAAATGAATTTTACAAAATTAAAGAAGTAGATAGAGTGATAGGAACTAAGTTTAAATTTTCAAGTGGAAAATTTACAAGGATGATGGATGGTTCAAACTGCAAAGGTGAAGAAAAGGTTATAAGGTTAAAAGAAGTGTTAAAAAAAGAAAACATCCAAGTTGATTTTAAAAATTCATATATGTTTTCAGATTCTTTAAGTGATAAACCTTTATTAGATCTAGTAGGAAAACCATATTTAATAAATTTTAAAAAGAAAAATGATATTGAAATTCTAAAGTGGAAATAACTACATAAGGGGGATGGCTATGGTTGTTGAGGGGAAGACTATTGATGAATGTTTAAATATAGCATCAAAGGAATTTGGGTTAGACAAAAAGGAAATAGAATATAAAATGCTTAAGATGGATAAGCGTGATGATGGGATTGTGTTTAAGGTTGATATATTAAATGAGGTAAACATTTATGATATTGAGTTAGACGATTTTGACTGTGAAGAAATAGAAGTTATTTCAGATGAAAATGTAATGGTTATTGTAAACGGTCAAAAGATGAAAGATAAAGTTGTAGTATCTAAAATGGATTCTGTAAAGGCGAGGGTTTTAGAAGATGATAATAGCCTTACAATCAATTTAAAGGTATCGAAGGATAATTTAGAAGGGACTCTGGAAGTGAATGGGGGAAATAATAGATTTTCTACGCTTAAAAAAGATAAATTAAAAGATAAGCTTATTTTAAAGAGGGACTTTGGTGATTATAAAGAAATAGATTTTGATAAAAAGAAAGAAGATATTTTAAATTTTATAAAGTCTAAAAATATAATTTTTGGATTAGATTTTGAAGCTATAAACTCAATTATCTTATCTAAAGAAGAGTCTGTAACAAAAGTTATAGCTAAAGGCATCGAAAAAGTAGATGACGAAGAAGATGTTATAGAACTTTTATATAAAACTAAAGAAGATAAAAATAATATAAATTATAAAGTAGATTTTAGAAATTTAAATAAAATAGATAACGTAAAGGCAGATTCAGATTTAGCTATAATACATATCGGAAAAATTGGATCTTCTGGAAAAGATATTTTTGGAAAAGATATCAAAAAGAGAGATAAAAAAGGACTACCTATAAAATTAGGTGAAGGTGTAATAAGAGAAGGCGATATTTTAAGATCTTTAAAAAATGGTAGAGTCGACTTATCAAATGGAACTATAAAGATTATAGATAGTATGGATATTTCTAAAGATATTGATATAGAAAGTGGAAATGTTAATTTCATAGGAGATATAAATATTAATGGTAATGTTAGCATGGGGATGACTGTTTCAGGAGGTAATTTAATAAATATTAATAAAAATGTTGAATCAGCTATTATTAAATCGGGCGGAGATACGATAATAAAAGGTAGTGTATTAAATTCTAAGGTTATTGCGGGAGTAGAAAACGAAGATTTCTTAAAATATGTTGAAAGTCTTAAAGAATTAAATAGTGATATAGAAAAAATTATTATTGTTTCTAAGCAACTTAAAAATTCTAAAAAAGGATCTTTTGAAGCGGGAAAAGCGATAAAGCTTATCATAGATCAAAAGTTTAAAGGACTTCAAAAAAAGATTTTTAGAGTCTTAGCATATAAAGTTGCATATAAAAGTTTATTCCCAAATGACGACGGCTTAATTGAATTACTAAGAAATAAATTAGCAGGTCTAGGTCCATTAAATATAAAGGAACTAAATGAAGTAGATAATATTTACGATATTATAAATAGAGAAATAAAAGAAGTAAATAAGACTATGCAAAGATCATCTAATATATTTATGTCTTACTGTCAAGATAGCACCTTAACTGCAAGTGGAGATATTGTTTTTAATGGAAAAGGGCAATATGTATCTGAAATTAGCGCAGGAGGAGACATAATATTTGATGGAGATAATTGTGTCTGCAGAGGCGGAACGATTTATGCAAATGGAAACATAAGAGCAAAAGTTGTAGGAAGTCCAGCTGGAGTAACTACAGTTCTTAGTGTTTCTGATAAAGGGAAGATTGATGTAGATGAATTTTATCATAATACAACTATAAAGGTTGGAAACAGAAAAAGTGTTTTAGACACTAAGGGTAAAGATTTACATGCATATCTAGATAAAGATGGAGAGTTAATTATTGAAAAATTGAATTTTTAGGAGGATGTAATCTTGGAAGGTAATAATTTAAAAATCTTAATATTTAGTCTTAATAATGAATATTTTGCAACTGATATAGGACAAGTTGAAAGAATTATAGGGTATGAAAAACCTACTGTACTACCTGATTCACCAAACTATATTGATGGTGTTATAAAGCATGAGGGTAAAATATTACCAATACTTAATTTAAATAAGCGTTTTAGCTATATTGATGAAGAGAATGAAGGAAGAAAAATAATTATAGTAAAAAGAGATAATAGACAGTTTGGAATAGTAGTAGATAATGTATATGAAGTTAAAACTGTAGATTTAAATTTACTAGAGGGAGTACCTCCTATAACAAATGGGTTAAGAGAAGAGTATATAAGTGGACTTGTAAAATTAGAAGACAGAATAGTCATTTTATTAAACCTAGACAGGGTACTTTCAGAGGATGATGAGACAAAAATATTTTAGGAGGCATTATAGTGATTGAAGATGTAAAGGTAGGGATTGCTGACTTAAATGTTGTACGAGCGCCTGGAAAGATAATGACTATAGGCCTAGGTTCCTGTGTCGGAATAGCTATATATGATAGGCGAAATAAAATAGCAGGTTTAGCGCACATTATGTTAGCTGATAGTTCTCAATTTAAGAAGATTACTAATACAGCAAAATACGCGGATTTAGCAATTCCAGAACTTGTGAAAAAGATGATTAATACAGGATCATTAAAACGGGATATGACAGCTAAAATAGCTGGAGGAGCTTCTATGTTTAACTTTAGTGATACTAGTATGATTAGTGATATTGGGAAACGTAATGGAGAAGCAGTTAAGAAAGCTTTAGAAAAAGAAGGAATTAGATTGATTTCTGAAGATATAGGTGGAAGTAAAGGGAGAACTATGATTTTTGATGCTGAGAATGGAGAGGTTACATTAAAAATTGTAGGACAGGGAGTGAAGATAATATAATGGGAAGTGGGATTAAAATAAAAGTTGCAGTAGTTGATGACTCTGCATTTATGAGAAAGCTAATATCTGAGATTATTGAATCAGATGAAAGTTTTGAAGTTGTAGCAAAGCTTAGAAATGGAAATGAGCTTATAAAAAGAATAGATGAATTAAACCCAGATGTAGTAACTTTAGATTTAGAAATGCCTGAATTAGATGGTATCGATACTCTAAAGGAACTTAAAAGAAAAAATATTGATGTTCCTGTAATGATGATAAGTAGTAATACTGAAGAAGGTTCAAGTAAGACTATGGAATGCCTTTATAATGGAGCTGTCGATTTTGTAACAAAACCATCAGGTGCAATTTCATTAGATATAAAAAAAGTTTCAGACCAATTAATTGAAAAGTTAAAAGTAGTTGCAACTAAAAGTAGAAATGTATCAAGACCTAGTAAAAGTGTAAAAGTTATGGAAGATGATTTTGTTAATCTTAAAAGAGAAGTTAAGATTAATAAAAACAAGATAGATGTAATCTTAATAGGTGCATCTACTGGAGGACCAAGAGCTATACAAAAAGTTATAGAAGGACTTGATAATAGTATAAATAAACCAATATTAATAGTTCAACATATGCCGGTAGGATTTACAAAAGCTTTTGCAGATAGATTAAATAGAGTTTGTAGCCTTAAAGTTTTAGAAGCTGAAGAGGGTATGAAAATAGAAAATAATACAGTCTACATTGCAAGAGGCGGAGTACATATGCTAGTTGATAAAAATAAGAGAATAGCATTTTCAGAAGCGCCTACAATGTGGGGCGTAAGACCTGCTGTAGATAAATTATTCCAATCAGCAGTAGATGTTTATGGAAAAAATATACTAGCATGTCTTTTAACAGGGATGGGAAGAGATGGTGCAGATGGGATTAAAACAGTTAAAAATGCTGGTGGAGTTACAATTGCACAATCAGAAAATACATGTACTATATTTGGGATGCCAAGGGCAGCTATATTAACAGGAAAGGTCGATTATATATTAGATATTGATAAAATATCTGGCGGTATAAAAGACTTAATTTAACTTTAAATGGAGGGCAATATGAATTTTGATGATTTTCATAAATGGGTCTATAGAGAACTTGGTATTAACCTTGCATCATATAAACCAACTCAATTAAATAGAAGAATTGATAGCTTAATGTCAAGAATAGGGGTAAAGTCTTTAGAGGAATATACGAAACTAATAAAGACTAACTATGAAGAAAGACAAAGATTTTTAGACTTTATAACTATAAATGTTACAGAGTTTTTTAGAAATCCAGAATTATTTAATGAATTAGAAGGATTATTAAAAGAAAAAGTAAATAAAGAAAAGAGACCTTTAAAAATATGGAGTGCTGCTTGTTCTATAGGGTGCGAGCCATATACTTTAGCTATGATTTTAAAGGAGATAAATCCTAGTTACAAACATAAAATTTTAGCAACAGATATAGATAGCACTATTTTAGCTAAAGCAAAAGCGGGAGTTTATACTAATGTTGAAATGAAAAATGTTAAAAAAAATATTATGGATAAATATTTTACTAAGCAAGAAGCAAAATATTTAATAAGTCCTGAGATAAAATCTCTTGTAACATTTAAAAAGCATGATTTAATACTAGACAGATATGAAAGTGATTTTGATTTAATAGTTTGTAGAAATGTAGTAATATATTTTAAAAATGAAGTTAAAGCTGAAATATTTAAAAATTTCTCAAAAGCACTAAGACCTGGAGGGTTACTATTTGTCGGAGCTACAGAAAGTATTTATAACTATAAAGAATATGATTTTTCTAAAGCTTCAACATTCATATATAGAAAAGTTTAATAGATGGGAGGAAGTAAAATGGATACATCACAATATATGACTATGTTTTTAGAAGAGTCTATGGACAACCTTCAAACTTTAAATGAGTCATTATTAGACCTAGAAAAAGATCCAGATGATGTAGATAAACTTAATCAGATTTTCAGAGTTGCACACACTATAAAAGGTATGGCAGCAACAATGGGATTTAACGATATAGCAGAACTAACACATAAAATGGAAGACGTTTTATCTGAATTTAGAGAAGGTAAAGTAAAGGTAACACAAAAAGTTGTAACAATACTATTTGATTGCTTAGATACTTTAGAGAGAATGGTTAATTCTATTGAAGAAGGAACTGATGAACAAATTGATGTAAAGCCAATAATAGATGCTTTGCATAGCATAAATGGTTCAGAAGAAGTAGTAGAAGAAACTTCAAAAGAAGATTCTAAAGAATTAGTTAAAGAGTCAAATGAAGATTTAATTGAATTAAATGAATATGATATATCAGTTATAAAAGAAGCTAAAGAAAAAGGCTTTAATGCAGTTGATATAAAAATAACTTTAAGTCAAAATACTTTATTAAAATCTGCTAGAGCATTTTTAATCGTTAAAGATTTAGAGGAAAAGGGTGAAATAATTAAATCTAACCCATCTACAGAAGAGATAGAAAACGAAGAATTCGATTTTACACTTCAATTTTTAATATTAACTACAAATGGTGAAAACGAGATTAATGACTTAGTAAAAGGCATATCAGAAGTTGAATCTGTTGTAGTTAATTTAAGAGGGATAACTGAAGAACTAGAATCTTTAGATGAAAAAGAGGAAGTTAAGAAAGAAAAAGAAGAGGCTAAAATAGAGCCAAAAGAAATAGAAAAAAAGGAGCAGGTGGTATCTAAAACTCCGCAAAAGAAAAAAGAAAAGCCTAAAAAAGCTCACCAATCAGTTAGGGTTGATTTAGAAAGAATTGATAACCTAATGAATATGGTATCAGAGCTTGTAATTTATAGAACTAGACTTGAACAAATAGTTATTGATAATAAATCTACTGAACTAAACGAAACATTAGAACAAGTGGGTAGAACTACATCAGATCTTCAAGATTTAGTTATGAAAATAAGAATGCTTCCTTTAGATGTAGTATTTAATAGATTCCCAAGAATGATAAGAGATGTATCTGTTGAACTTGGCAAAGAAATAAACTTTGTAGTTGAAGGTGCTGATACAGAACTTGATAGAACTGTAATAGATGAAATTGGAGAACCTTTAATACATTTACTTAGAAATGCAGCTGACCATGGTATAGAGTCAACAGAAGATAGGATTAAAGCAGGTAAGAATCCTGTAGGTACAATTAAACTTACAGCTTACCAAGAAGGAACTAAAGCTTTAATTAAAGTTGTAGACGATGGTGCAGGGATAAATGTTGAAAGAGTTAGGGCAAAAGCTGAGAAAAATGGTATAAACACTGAAGGAATGTCAGAAAGTGATATCAAAAATCTTATATTTGCTCAAGGCTTTAGTACAAATGAAGTAGTTACAGATATTTCAGGAAGAGGAGTTGGAATGGATGTTGTTAAAACAAAAATTGCATCTCTTGGAGGAAGTGTTGAACTAGTTTCAGAAGAAGGAAAAGGTTCAGTATTTACTATAAGACTTCCATTAACGCTTCAAATTATTCAAGCTCTTCTTGTAAAGATAGGCGAAGAGACATTTGCAATTTCACTTGGCTTTATAGATAGAGTTATAAGTTATAATGAGGAATCAATTAAAAAGACAAATGGGAAAGAAGTTATAGTTTATAGAGATAACGTAATTCCACTTGTTAGATTAAATAATAGATTAAATATAGAAAGTGCCCCAAACGATAAAAAGTTTGTTATAATAGTTAACGTAGGCGACAAGACGTTTGGTTTACTAGTTGATTCACTAGTTGGACAACAAGAAATAGTAATTAAGCCTTTAGGAAAAACGCTTAAAAATATGAGGGAATATATTGGAGCTACAATTCTTGGAAATGGATTAGTTACATTAATACTTGATGTAGGTGCTCTATATTAGTACCGCCTAGGAGGGGGAACACATGGAAGCAATGAATTATACTCCACTGCAAATGGATGCTTTAAGAGAAGTTTCAAACATAGGAGCTGGTAATGCAGCAACTTCAATATCTATGATGTTAAATAAAAAAATAGATATGACAGTTCCAGCAGTAAATATCTTAGCTTTTGAAGAACTTTATGAAGTAACTAGTGATGAAGCGGTATTTGGAGTAATAGTTAGAGTAATTGGAGATATCCCAGGCAATGTCTTAATCGTTATAGATAGAGAAGTTGCTTTTGATATGATAAAAGCTATGACTGGCATTGAAACTGAGGAGATAAATGAACTTGGAGCTTCAGTTTTATGTGAGTATGGTAACATAATTTCAGCTGGTTATTTAAATTCAATAGCTGAGTTTACAAGACTTAGCATTCAACCATCTGTACCTGCTATGGCATTTGATATGATAAGTGCCATACTTTGCACAAGCTTCGTTGAAGCTGGGCAACACGATGAATATATCTTAGATATAGAAACAATTTTTAAAGGTGAAGACAATAAAGATTTAGGTGTTCACTTTTACTATATACCAGCACCGGGTTCATTAGACAGAATATTAAAGTCAATAGGTGTAAATTAATATTTAAAATTTTGGAGGTATTTATATTATGGCAAAAGTATTAGTTGTTGATGACGCAGCATTTATGAGAATGATGATAAAGGACATATTAGAAAAGAACGACTTCGAGGTTGTTGGTGAAGCGAGCAATGGTTTAATTGCAGTAGATTTATATAAAAAAGAAAACCCAGATATAGTTACAATGGATATAACTATGCCAGACATGGATGGAATAGAAGCAGTTAAAAAGATAAAGGAATTTGATCCTAATGCAAAAATAATCATGTGTTCAGCTATGGGACAACAATCAATGGTTATGGATGCAATAAGAGCGGGAGCTAAAGACTTTATAGTAAAGCCTTTCCAAGCTGATAGAGTTATAGAAGCTGTTAAAAAAGTATTAGGTTAATATAATAAAAGCTTAGGAGGTGCAAACTATGCAAATAGTAGTATTTAAATTAGGAGATGAGCATTTCGCTGTAGAAACAGAAAAGGTTCAAGGTATAAATGACATCATGGGAATAACAAAGGTTCCAAATGCACCAAGCCACATTAAAGGATTAATTAACTTAAGAGGAAGTATAAAATCTTTAGTTGATATAAACTTACTATTAAATATTCACTCAAGTGATGAACAAGAAAATGTAATAATTATATCAGTTGATGGAGAAGAAGTTGGTATATCTGTAGATAGAGTAGAAGAAGTACTTTATATAGATGAAAAAGAGGTCCAACCGGTTGGTGATGAAAAGCAAGAAAGCTACATTAAAGGAATCATAAAGCATGAAGATAATCTATTAACTATAATAGATATTGAAAAGCTATTAAATTAATAAGGAAATGAGGGGACAATATGTCAGATGTTTTATCGCAAAATGAGATAGATGCCCTATTATCTGCATTATCATCTGGTGAAATAGAACCAGAGCAAGTGGCAGAAGAAGAGGAAAAGCAAAAGGTAAAAGCCTATGACTTTAGAAGTCCTCAAAAATTCTCTAAAGAGCATATTAGAACACTTGAACTTGTTCATGACAACTTTGCAAGGGTTGTATCTAATTATTTAACTGCTCAACTTAGAAAGAATGTTAAAATGAGGATTGAAACTGTTGAGCAGGTTACATACGATGAATTTATACATTCAATTCAAAACCCTACAATGATGACAGTTTTTAAATTGCCACCGCTTAGTGGAACTATTTTATTTGAATGTAATCCACAGTTTTCTTTTGCAATAATTGATATGCTTCTTGGCGGTAGCGGAGATCGTGTTAAAGTAAATAAGGAATTTACTGATATTGATAAAAACATAATGTTAAATATGACAACTGGAATGCTTTCAAATCTTAAGCTTGCTTGGGAAGATATTTTAAAAGTTGAACCTGAAATAGAAGCTCTTGAAACAAATCCAGCAGTTAACCAAACACTAGCGCCAAACGAGCCAGTTGCATTAATAACATTTTCAGTAGAGATAGGTAAGCTTGCAACATTTATAAATATGTGTATCCCTTATCTATCAATTGAAAAAATATTAGATAAATTAGTAGTTCAATACTGGTTTAACAGTGATGATGATGGTAGAGATGAAGAGGTAGAAGCTAAGTTAAGAAGAGAAGTTGAAAAAGTAGATGTAGATGTAGAAGTTGAACTTGGTGAAGCTACATTAACTATCAACGACTTCTTAAAATTAGGAAATGGTGATGTAATAAGGTTAGATGACAAATCTTCAAGCCCTATAACGGTTTATGTAGAAGGAGAGAGCTGTTTCTACGCGAAGCCTGGAACAATTGGCAAAAACAAGGGTGTCTCTATCCTAGATATAATAGATAAGGATGTGGACAATTATGAGTAATGGATTTCTGTCTCAAGAAGAAATAGATTCACTATTAAATGGTGGAGACGATAGAAGTGCAGAAGCTTCAAGTGCTAATTCAAATGATGATGGCTTAACTGAAGTAGAAAAAGATTTACTAGGTGAAATAGGTAATATTTCAATGGGATCTGCATCTACTGCACTTTATCAAATAATAAATCAAAAAGTTAATATAACTACTCCTGTTGTATCTATAACTAACTTAAAAGATATAAAAGAATCGTTTGAAACTCCAAATGTAGTTCTAGATGTTGAGTATGTTAGTGGTATAGTAGGAAGAAACCTATTAGTGATTAAAACTGATGACGCAGCTGTTATTGCAAACTTAATGATGGGTGGAGATGGAAAAATTACATCTCACGAATTATCAGAAATAGAACTTAGTGCTGTAAGTGAAGCTATGAACCAAATGATAGGTTCATCAGCCACTTCAATGGCAACAATGTTTGCAAGAGAAGTTAATATAAGTCCACCTATATCTAAGATATGGAGTAATAAAGATGAAATATTAACAGATAAAATAGCAGAAGATGAAACTATAGTTCAAGTTTCATTTAGAATGACTATTGGGGATTTAGTAGATAGTAATATAATGCAAGTTCTTCCTCTTCCAACTGCTAAAAAGATCGCATCTATTATGATGGGAACAGAGGAAAAAGAAGAAGAACAAAAGGTTTCAGAAACTAAAGAGGTTAAAGAAGAGCCGAAAGTTCAAACTGTAAAAGAAGAAGTTAAAGCTAAAGAAATAGCAAATAACGTAGAACAAGTTGAATATAGTTATGAGGAGCCGGTTATGCAAAGAAGAGTTGAACCTGTAGAGGTAAGCACAGCTAATTTCGAACCTTTAGCGCCTTCTAATAATGTTTCAGGAAACAGAAATATGGATTTAATTATGGATGTTCCTTTAAATGTATCTGTTGTTTTAGGTAGAACTAAAAAGAGTATAAGAGATATATTATCACTTGGAACAGGTTCATTAATTGAATTAGAAACTTTAGCAGAAGAACCAGTTGAAGTTTTAGTAAATGGCAAAAAGATAGCATACGGTGAAGTTGTAGTTGTTGATGAAAACTTTGGGGTTAGAATAACAAGTATAATTTCAGGTGCAGATAGAATAAAATCATTAAAATAATTTATAATAAAGAGTAGGGAATTTCCCTACTTCTTTTATATTTAAGGCTAAATATTTAATTTAAGAGTACGATAATATAAGTAATCAATGATAACACGGAGGGGTTAAAGATGAAAATTGGTGGAATGAAAGTACAAAACCTTTATAATAATTACAACAATAAGGTTAAAGACGATCAAAACGTAAGTAAAAACAAAATCAAGGACAGAATAGAAATATCAAATGAGGCTAAAAAACTTAGCAGTTTCGAAAATTCAAAGAGCGTGGACAACTCTAAGAGAATCGAAGAATTAAAAACTATGATTAAAAATGGAACTTACAAAGTTGATGCTAAACTTACTGCAGAAAGTATGATGAAATCTATTAAAGAAAATAGGAGATAATTTATGATTAGTGAATTAATTGAAATCCTAAAAAGAGAAGATGAAGCTTTAAATAAGCTTTTAGGGTTATTAGATAAGCAATTTACACTTATTATGGAAAAGGACACATTTAAGTTAGATGCTATAGTAACTGAAATTCAATTATGCAATAAAGAAGTGGCTGAAGCTGAAGTTGAAAGAAGAAAATTAACTGGAAAAGCTACTATGAGTAATATCATAGAAAATGCTTCTTCAGATGAATTAGATAATAGTTTTAGAAAGATTAAAAAAACTATAGAAGCAATCAAGCTTCAAAAAGACACTAATGAAATGCTAATAAAACAGGAGCTTGGATTCACAACAAGGATGTTAAGTATGCTGACTCCTAAAAAAGAGGCAAAGACGTATAGTTCATATGGTACGATTAGGAGGTAGTTAAATGACAGGATTATTTGGAAGTTTTAATATTGCAAAAAGAGGAATAGGCGTTGCTCAAAGTACAATAGATGTAACTTCTCATAATATTACAAATGCAAATACACCAGGATATTCAAGGCAGAGAGCCAAAATAGAGACAACTAGGCCTTATGGTGGCAATGGAAGGTTTGATACTGTAGTTCCAGGACAAGTTGGGACAGGGGCGCAAGTTCAAGCTATAGAAAGAATTAGAGATAATTTCTTAGATTACCAAGTTAGAGGAGAAACAAGCTCCCTTGGTAAGTATGATGTTAGAAGTAAGTACTTAAGTGAAATAGAAAGTATTTATAATGAACCATCAGATACAGGTATATCAACTTTAATTGGAAAGTTTTTCGATGCTTTTCAAGAGTTATCAAAGCAACCTCAAAGTTCAAATGCTAGAACAGTAGTAGCACAGCAAACATTAGCTTTAACTGATGCATTAAATCATACATACTCTAAACTTGAGGATTTACAAAAGAATGTAAAATTAAACTTAAAGAATAATGTAACTGAAGTTAATAGTTATTTAGATCAAATAAATCAATTAAACAAAGAAATAATTCAAGTAAGTTCATCTGGAATGACTCCAAATGATTTAATGGATAAAAGAGATTCGTTATTAGATGAATTAAGTTATAAGTTTAATATAAAAATAAATAAATCAGATTTTAATGGTATAGATGTAGCACCAACTGATGCTAATGGAATGAAATATCCAAACCTTGTAAACTCAGCTCCAGATGGAGAAGTTTCAAGATTATCATTTATATCTGAAATCAAACAAGATCCTAAAAACCCTGGAGTTCACGTTATTACTTATTATAAAAAGGGTGATACTAGTAGTTCAAGTAGCGTTCAAACCTTAAGAGTAAGTGGTTTATCAGACGAACAAGTTAAAGGACTTGAAGCTAGTAGAATACTTTGGGGAGATGGATCTGGACAAGCTGTTAAAGGTGATGGATACCCAATCGGAGATGGTGACTTAGTAGATGCAACTCAACTTATGGTATTTGCACCAACTCAAGGAGAAATTTCAGGAAATGTATCTGTTCAAAAAGATATAAATAGATATATGGATGAATTAAATAGTTTAGCAAAATCTATAGCATTTTCAGTAAATGCAGTTCATAGTGGATTAGATACTGCAAATGCAGGAACAGGTAATCCAAATAAAGATTATATGCCTTTCTTTGTAAATAAAGATGTTGCATCATATAATTCAAGTCATATATTAAATAACTTAGATGATACTTTAAATAATGAAAATGAAATTACAGCTAAAAATATTACAATCAATGAAGAAATATTAAATGATGTAATGAAAATAAAAACAAAAACTCATGATTCAAACTACGCTTACACTAGTCAAAACACAGATGATGGTGAAACAGATGGTGCTAGAGCATTAGCAATTGCATCTCTTAGAGATAGAATGATTAGAATACAAGATTTTGGAACTAAAATAAAATCTAGAGAAGATATGTTTAAACAATCTAACGGTGGTTCAACATTTGATAGATTAAATATAGGTGATGCTACAAGTGGTATGACAATGGATTCTTATTTTAAAGATTCTATAGATAGACTTGGAGTACAATCACAAGAAGCTCAAAGAATGGTTAAAAATCAAGAAGACCTTTTAGGAAATTTAGAACAAAGTAGAGATTCAGTTTCTGGTGTTTCTTTAGATGAAGAGATGGCAAACCTTATTCAATATCAACATGCATATAGTGCTAATGCAAAAGTTATATCAACTTTAGATCAGCTTTTAGATGTTGTTATTAATGGGCTTATAAGATAGGAGGAGTTTAAATTATGAGAATTACAAATAAGATGATGTCAAATAATTATTTAAGAGATATGGGGAAAAACTTAAATAATTTAAATAGATTAAATGGTCAATTAAGTAGTGGTAAAGAAATTAGAAAACCATCAGATGACCCATTTAGAGTTGCAAGGTCTATGCAACTACACACAGATGTAAATACAAACGTTCAATATAATGATAATATAAATGATACTATAAACTGGCTTGATGCAACAGACACAGCATTAAACCAATTAACTAATGTACTTCAAAGAACTAGAGAACTTATGGTGTCATCTGGTAATGCAGCTTATGGACCAGATGAAAAGAAGGCTATAAATGATGAGATAAATCAACAAGTAGAACAAGTAGCACAGATATTAAATACTAACTTTGATGGTAGATATATATTTGGTGGAACAAGAGGAACTGCAAAGCCAATAGGAACTACTGAAAATCCTCTAACTAATAATAGCGAACTTGTATACCTTGGAAGAGATGGAAGTCCTCTAATAACTGATGGAACTGACCAAAATGCAAATGCTGAATTAAACATGATAGATGGAAATTTAAATGTTGAGATTTCACAAGGTGTTGTAGTTAACTATAATGTTAATGCAATGCAAATATTAAACTTTAGAGGAAAAGATGGAAAAGACCAAAACTTTATGGATTTAATGAAGGATATAACAAATAACCTTCAATCAACAAATCCAGATGACGCATCTAAAGTTACTAAAGAAAATTTAACATCTATGGATGCAATGATTCAAAACTTAATGAAAGTTAGGGGAGAAGTTGGGGCAAAACAAAATAGAATGGAAGCTGCACTTCAAAAAAATGAATCAGAAAATTTAAATATGAAAGAAATACTTTCAAAAACAGAAGATATAGATTTTACACAAAAAACTATGGAATATTCAATGGCAGAAACAGTATATACAGCAGCACTTCAAACTAGTGCAAAAATATTACCGCAGACACTAATGGATTACATTAGATAGGAGGAAAGGTTTATGGAGTTAGTTTCAAAGATACATGGAACTATGGAATATACTTCAAAAGATGTTATAACATTTAAAAAAGGTATTCCAGGATTTCTAGAATATAAAAAATACGTTTTATTAGATTTAGAAGGAAATGAACCTTTTAAAATATTACACTCTCTAGAAAATGATGAGTTAGCATTTGTTGTTATATCACCATTTGAAGTTAAAAAGGAGTATGAAATTGAGTTAAAAGAAGATATTAAAGAATCTCTTAATTTAAAATCATATGAAGATGTATTGATACTTACTACTGTAACTTTAAATTCAAAGGTTCAAAACATAACTACAAACCTTTGTGCACCATTAATTATAAATATAAACGAAAATATTGGTGAGCAAATTATACTAGATAATAACAAGTATAAAATAAAGCAGCCTTTATTGGAGGTATAATCATGTTAGTGGTTTCAAGAAAGAAAGGTGAATCAATTCTTATTGGAGATGATATAGAAATATTAGTTTCAAAACTAGATGATGGTTCTGTAAAACTTGCTATAGATGCTCCAAAAAGCGTAAGTATATTAAGAAAAGAATTATATAAAGAAGTTAAAGATGAAAATGAAAATGCAACAAAAATAGATTTAGACTTATTAAAAAATCTTAAAAAATAGGGTGATTAAATGGATATAAATTTACTAGCTAACGGAATTAAAGGACTAGAAGTTTATGCAGATGATAAAAAAATAGAGCCTATTAAAGAAACAGATTTAAGTCACAAAAAAGAAGATCTAAAAAAAGATGATGAACTTAAGAAAAAGGAACTACAAAAATCAGTTTCTAAGCTAAATAAACTATTAAATAAAGAACATGCAAGAGCTGAATATAAAGTTCATGATAAATTTGGTGACATAATGGTTAAAATAGTTAACACAGATACTAAGGAGGTACTTTTAGAAGTACCTCCTAAGAAAATACTAGATTTAGTTGCAAAGCTTTGCGAATTAGCTGGTGTAGTATTTGATAAGAAGGCTTAGATTATGTTAAATAGGATAAACAAAATAGATGATGATGCTAGACGAAAAATCATAGAAAAAACTAAAGATGGAAAAGTTCACAAAGTAAAAAAGGCAGAACTTACAACAGAATTTACTAAAAATATAAAAATTCAAAATAATGCTATAAAAGTTAAAAGGCGCTATGTAACAGTAGATTGCGAAAAAAACAATGAAATGGACGTAGATGCTTTAATGGAAGTAAAAGATAAAGAAGTTTTAGGCTTTATCTTAGATAAGAGGAGGTAAATTATATGTACGGACAAAATGCATATAATACTTATAAAAATAACAGTGTAAATTATGCATCTAAAGAACAATTATTATTAATGCTAGTAGATGGAGCCGTTAAATTTTCAAAAATAGCTAGACAAGCTATATTAGATAATAATGTTCAAAAAGCTCATGAAAACTTAATGAAAACTCAAGATATATTTACAGAACTTATGGTAAGTCTTGATGTAAACGCAGGGGATTGGGCTAGAAATATGATGGCTATATATGCATTTATTAAAGAAGGGTTAATGGAAGCTAACTTTAAAAAAGATGTAAAAGAGTTAGATAAAGTTATTCCACTAATAGAAGATATAAGAAACACTTGGTACGAAGCTGAAAAAAAAGCAAGAAGTGTTAGATAGGAGAGTGTAATTATGAGAATACCAGGTTTAGCAACAGGTATGGATACAGATTCAATGGTAAAGGAAATGATGAAACCTTACCAAATGAAAGTTGATAGAGTAAAACAAGACAATTTAAGAATTAAATATCAACAAGACCTTTATAGAGATGTATTAAAGCAATCTCAAGATTTTTATAATAAATATTTTAGTATTAGCAGTAAAGATTCACTTATGAGTTCATCTAACTGGCAAACAGTAGGATTTACCTCAAGTAATGACAATGCAGTTACAGCAACTGGATCAGCAGGTTCTCAAGTTGAAAACTATAGTGTTAAAGTTAAAAGTGTTGCTACAAGTGCTACAGCAATACTAGAAGAAGGTCATTTATATGATGGACCTATAGAAATTCAAATGGATGGGAAAACTATAACAGTACCAGTAACAGATGCCAAAGGTAATAGGCCACAAAATGAAATTATTGATGATTTAAATAAGCAATTTAAAGATAACAAACTAGATTTAAAAGTTACAAAATCAGATTTCTATAAAGGGTTAGAATTTAAAACTAGTAAAACAGGTACATCTGCAAGTTTTAAAATAAATGGTACAGATGCAAAAGGAACTAATGCATCAGTTGAAATAACTAAAAATGGTGTTACAAAAGAGTTTAATGATTTAGAATCTAACACTTTAACTTTAGACGGTATTAAATTTGAGTTTCATGATGTTACAACAGAAGCAGTTAGGCTTACTGGTAAAAATGATGTTACTAAGACTAAGGATCTAATTGTCAATTTCGTAAATGATTATAATAAGCTTATAGAAAATATGAATAAGCAATTACTTACTAAGCATGATAAAAGTTATACACCACTTACTGACGAACAAAGAAAAGATATGTCAGAAGATCAACAAAAGCTTTGGGATAAAAAAGCTAAAGAAGGTCTTTTAAAAGGTGATATGAATCTTGATAGAATTAATGATAAATTAAAAGGTATAATGAGAACTAACTTTGGTGGAATGAACCTTGAAAAGATAGGTATAATTCCTGTTAATAACTATGGTGAACAAAACGGAATGTTTACTATAGATGAGTTTAAACTAGAAGAAGCTTTAGAAAAAAATCCAGGAGAAGTTAAAGATTTATTTTTAAGACAACCAGTAGATGATAAAGACCCATCAACTGGAGGAATCTTATCTAAGATGAAGGATACTTTATATAACGAAACTGTATCTGTTTCATCTCCATTAATGAAAAAGGCTGGAATGGAAGGTTCTGTAACTGCTTTTAATAACGAATTAACAACTACAATGGAGAAAAAACAAAAGATAATAGCAGAAATGGAAAGAGATCTAGCTACTAGAGAAAACAACTATTATCTTCAGTTCTCAAGACTTGAAACTCAAATGAATAAATTAAATAGTCAAAATGCTTACCTTATGGCACAACTTGGCGGTGGTAAGTAGTGGAACTTAGAGAACTTTTAGAAAAATATAATAACTGTACTCTTAAGGCTATGGAATTTATAAAAGAAGATAAAGATATTGAAGAGTTTGTAGTCATGCGTGAAAAGCTTTTAGAAAATTTTAAAGATTTAGAGTTCTCTAAAGAAGAAGGCTTAGGGATTGCAAATGAATTAAATATTTTTAAAAATGATGAAAAGTTAAACAAAATGATAATAGATAAAAAGATAGAAATAAAAAATGAAATAGAACTTATTAAAAAGAGAAGACTAGCTAGGCAAAATTATGGTAATTATGCAAGCAAGCCTGTTTATTTTAATAAGAAAATATAAGTGTAAGCTATCCTTTGGGGATAGCTTATTTTATTTATATTATAAAACTATTAGGAAATTTAGATATTATCAAATTTTTTCTTGTTTATAAATCAAATTAATAAAAATTAGAAAATGAGTAAAGTAAAAGAGAAAAAATACGATAATATAAAAGAAAATAAAGATGAACAAGGAAGTTCAGTTTAAAATCAGGGAGGAATTTATTATGATAATCAATCACAATATGAATGCTATGAACGCAAACAGACAAATGGGAGTAAACTCATTTAAACAAACTAAAGCTATGGAAAAATTAAGCTCAGGTTTAAGAATCAACAGAGCTGGAGATGACGCAGCTGGTCTTTCAATCTCAGAAAAAATGAGAGGACAAATCAGAGGGTTAGAACAAGGTTCAAGAAACTCACAAGATGGTATTTCTTTAATCCAAACTGCTGAAGGAGCTACAAACGAAACTCACTCAATCTTACAAAGAATGAGAGAACTTGCAGTTCAATCTTCAAACGGAACTAACATTTCAGAAGATAGATCTCAAATACAAAAAGAGTTCACTCAATTAAAAGATGAAATAACAAGAATTGGAGATCAAACTCAATTCAACAAACAAAATCTTTTAAAATCAGCTAAGAATGTAACTTTCCAAGTTGGTGCAAACTCAGGACAAACTATATCAATTAGTTTAAAAGATATGAGAACTAGTGCTTTAGGATTAAAAGATGCTTCAGTTTCAAGCCAAACAGGAGCTTCTACAGCTATAACTAACATAGATACAGCTATTCAAACTGTATCAGGATTCAGAGCAGACTTAGGATCAGTTCAAAACAGATTAGAATCTTCAATAAGATCAACTAACAACACAGCTGAAAACTTACAAGCTGCAGAATCAAGAATAAGAGACGTTGATATGGCTAAAGAAATGATGGAATTCTCAAAAGATAACATCTTAGCACAAGCAGCGCAAGCAATGCTAGCACAAGCTAACCAACAACCTCAAGCAGTATTACAATTATTAAGATAGTTTAATAATATTTAGGCACATCTTTAGATGTGCCTTTCTTTTATGAACAATATGTTAAATGTAAAAAAAACTATAAAGTAATTATAAAAAATATGCGATTATTAAATAGATATTTGAACAAGGAAGTTCAAATTTAAAATCAAGGAGGAATTTATTATGATAATTAATCACAATATGAATGCTATGAACGCAAACAGACAAATGGGAGTAAACTCATTTAAACAATCAAAAGCTATGGAAAAATTAAGCTCAGGTTTAAGAATTAACAGAGCTGGAGATGACGCAGCAGGACTATCAATCTCAGAAAAAATGAGAGGACAAATCAGAGGGTTAGAACAAGGTTCAAGAAACTCACAAGATGGTATTTCTTTAATCCAAACTGCTGAAGGAGCTACAAACGAAACTCACTCAATCTTACAAAGAATGAGAGAACTTGCAGTTCAATCTTCAAACGGAACTAACATTAAAGAAGATAGAGACCAAATAAATAAAGAGTTCACTCAATTACAATCAGAAATAACAAGAATTGGAGATCAAACTCAATTCAACAAACAAAGCCTTATTAAATCATCAAAAAGCGTTAGCTTCCAAGTTGGAGCAAACTCAGGACAAACTATAAAAATAAAATTACAAGACATGAGAGCTACTGCATTAAATATAGATGCAAGTAAAGCAAGTGTTGGAACTCAAACAGCAGCACAAAAAGCTATAACAAGCTTAGATACAGCTATCCAATCAGTATCAGGATTCAGAGCAGATTTAGGATCAGTTCAAAACAGATTAGAATCTTCAATAAGATCAACTAACAATACAGCTGAAAACTTACAAGCTGCAGAATCAAGAATAAGAGACGTTGATATGGCTAAAGAAATGATGGAATTCTCAAAAGATAACATCCTTTCACAAGCAGCTCAAGCAATGCTAGCACAAGCTAACCAACAACCTCAAGCAGTATTACAATTATTAAGATAATTCTTAGAGCATGTCTAATATTTAGACATGCTTTTTTGTATTTGCAATATTATGAATTAATTGTTAATAATGCTTAACTATCATAAAGAGAATAAAAAATAATGCGATTATTAAAATAAGAATTTGAACAAGGAAGTTCAGTTTAAAATCAAGGAGGAATTTATTATGATAATCAATCACAATATGAATGCTATGAACGCAAACAGACAAATGGGAGTAAACTCATTTAAACAATCAAAAGCTATGGAAAAATTAAGCTCAGGTTTAAGAATAAATAGAGCTGGAGATGACGCAGCAGGACTATCAATCTCAGAAAAAATGAGAGGACAAATCAGAGGGTTAGAGCAAGGTTCAAGAAACTCACAAGATGGTATTTCTTTAATCCAAACAGCTGAAGGTGCTACAAACGAAACTCACTCAATCTTACAAAGAATGAGAGAACTTGCAGTTCAATCATCAAACGGAACTAACATTTCAGAGGATAGATCTCAAATCCAAAAAGAATTCTCACAATTACAAGATGAGATAACAAGAATTGGAGATCAAACTCAATTCAACAAACAAAATCTTTTAAACGCTTCATCAAAAGTTAGTTTCCAAGTTGGAGCAAACTCAGGACAAACTATAACTATCAATTTAAAAGATATGAGAGCAGCAGCTTTAAGTGTTGATAAAACAAAAGCAAGTGTTGGAACTCAAACAGCTTCAGAAAAAGCTATAACAAGCATAGATAAAGCTATCCAATCAGTATCAGGATTCAGAGCAGATCTTGGATCAGTTCAAAATAGATTAGAATCTTCAATAAGATCAACTAATAATACAGCTGAAAACTTACAAGCTGCAGAATCAAGAATAAGAGACGTTGATATGGCTAAAGAAATGATGGAATTCTCAAAAGATAACATCCTTTCACAAGCAGCACAAGCAATGCTAGCACAAGCTAACCAACAACCTCAAGCAGTATTACAATTATTAAGATAATTATATTTAAGTAGGCTACCAAAATTTATTTTGGTAGCCTTTTTTATTTTAAAGTAATTAAATAACTTCTAGGATAGACTTAATAAGGTTTTTTATAAAAATAAGAGAGTAAATAATAAAATGAATATATACAATTACTATTCAGATAAAAAAATGCTATAAAAATTAAAAAAATGATAAAAAATATTAAAGTATAACTGAATTGGTTCGATAATTAATTGTAATAAAGAAGCAAAGGAAGCTTCAACAGGAATCAAGGAGGAATATATTATGATAATTAATCACAACATGAATGCTCTAAATGCAAACAGACAGATGGGGATCAACACATTCAATCAAGGAAAATCAATGGAAAAATTAAGCTCAGGTTTAAGAATTAACAGAGCTGGAGATGATGCAGCAGGACTATCAATCTCAGAAAAAATGAGAGGACAAATTAAAGGGTTAGAACAAGGTGCTAGAAACTCACAAGATGGTGTTTCTTTAATCCAAACAGCAGAAGGTGCTACAAACGAAACTCACTCAATTCTACAAAGAATGAGAGAATTATCAGTTCAATCTTCAAACGGAACTAACATTTCAGAAGATAGAGCACAAATCCAAAAAGAATTCTCACAATTACAAGATGAGATAACAAGAATTGGGGATCAAACTCAATTCAACAAACAAAATCTTTTAAACGCTTCATCAAAAGTTCAATTCCAAGTAGGAGCAAACTCAGGACAAACTATAACAATTGATTTAAAAGATATGAGAGCAAGTGCGTTAGGTGTTGCAAGTTGCGACGTTTCGACTCAATCAGGAGCTGAGGCTGCAATAACTAAAATCGATTCAGCTATTCAAAATGTTTCATCATTTAGAGCGGATTTAGGTTCAGTTCAAAACAGACTTGAATCTTCAATAAGATCAACTAATAACACAGCAGAAAACTTACAATCAGCAGAATCAAGAATCAGAGATGTTGATATGGCAAAAGAGATGATGGATTTCTCAAAATCTAATATTTTAGCACAAGCATCTCAAGCAATGCTAGCACAAGCTAACCAACAACCACAAGGTGTCTTACAACTATTAAGATAGTAAAAGATAAAAAGGGAGTGTCGAATTTTTTTTCGACGCTCTCTTTTTTTATAGAAAATAACTATTAAATTTAAATATGTACAAAAAGTTAAAAAAGCAAATAAAATATAAAAATTATTTTAAAATTATTATAAAGTGATAAATTTCATTAACGATAGTTAACTGTAAAAACATTAAACAAGGATGTTTAATTAAAATCAAGGAGGAATTAATTATGATAATTAATCACAATATGAATGCTATGAACGCAAACAGACAAATGGGAGTAAACTCATTTAACCAAAGTAAATCTATGGAAAAATTAAGCTCAGGTTTAAGAATAAACAGAGCAGGAGATGACGCGGCTGGTCTTTCAATTTCAGAAAAAATGAGAGGACAAATCAGAGGGTTAGAGCAAGGTTCAAGAAACTCACAAGATGGTATATCTTTAATCCAAACAGCTGAAGGTGCTACTAATGAAACTCACTCAATTTTACAAAGAATGAGAGAACTTGCAGTTCAATCTTCAAACGGAACTAACATCTCAGAAGATAGATCTCAAATCCAAAAAGAATTCTCACAATTACAAGATGAGATAACAAGAATTGGGGATCAAACTCAATTCAACAAACAAAGCCTTATTAAATCAGCAAAAAGCGTTAAGTTCCAAGTTGGTGCAAACTCAGGACAAACTATATCAATTAGTTTAAAAGACATGAGAGCATCAGCTTTAAGTGTTAACGGTGCTAATGCAAGTGTTGGAACTCAAGCAGCAGCAAGTAAAGCTATAACAAGTATTGATAAAGCTATACAAACAGTTTCAGGTTTTAGAGCAGATTTAGGATCAGTTCAAAACAGATTAGAGTCTTCAATAAGATCAACTAATAATACAGCTGAAAACTTACAAGCTGCAGAATCAAGAGTTAGAGATGTTGATATGGCAAAAGAAATGATGAACTTCTCAAAAAGTAACATCCTTTCACAAGCAGCTCAAGCGATGCTAGCACAAGCTAATCAACAACCACAGGGTGTTTTACAATTATTAAGATAATAAACATGGAAGTTTAATTAGAGTCAAGGAGGAGTTATTATGATAATTAATCACAATATGAATGCAATGAATGCAAATAGACAAATGGGAGTAAACTCATTTAATCAAGCAAAGTCTATGGAAAAATTAAGCTCAGGTTTAAGAATTAATAGAGCTGGTGATGATGCAGCTGGTCTTTCAATCTCAGAAAAAATGAGAGGACAAATCAGAGGGTTAGAACAAGGTTCAAGAAACTCACAAGATGGTATTTCTTTAATCCAAACAGCTGAAGGTGCTACAAATGAAACTCACTCAATTCTGCAAAGAATGAGAGAACTTGCAGTTCAATCATCAAACGGAACAAATATTAAAGAAGATAGAGATCAGATTAATAAAGAGTTCACTCAATTACAATCTGAGATAACAAGAATCGGAGATCAAACTCAATTCAACAAGCAAAGCCTTATTAAATCATCAAAAAGTGTTAGCTTCCAAGTTGGAGCAAACTCAGGACAAACTATAAAAATAAAATTACAAGATATGAGGGCTACTGCATTAAATATTGATGCAAGTAAAGCAAGTGTTGGAACTCAAACAGCTGCACAAAAAGCTATAACAAGTATAGATACAGCTATTCAATCAGTTTCAGGATTCAGAGCAGACCTTGGATCAGTTCAAAACAGATTAGAGTCTTCAATAAGATCAACTAATAACACAGCTGAAAACTTACAATCTGCAGAATCAAGAGTTAGAGATGTTGATATGGCTAAAGAAATGATGAACTTCTCAAAAAGTAATATCCTTTCTCAAGCAGCTCAAGCAATGCTTGCACAAGCTAATCAACAACCACAAGGTGTCTTACAATTATTAAGATAGCATAAAGAATTACGTATAGCTTAGCTATACGTAATTTTTTTTATGGTATTATATCTGTATAAAGAAATACTAAAAATAATCGATAATTAAATAAAAATATTTCTAAGAAAGAGGATATCATGGGGAAAGTACAAATAGAAAAGAGCAAGGACAATTTTAATATATTAAAAATAAATAAAGATAATAAAAACTGCTATTTAGGAAGTAAGTACTCTCAAAGTAGAGAATTAGATAAATTTATGAAATCTGTTGAGCCTTTAACGGAAAAGGATAACTATATTGTACTAGGTGCTGGGGCGTTAGAACATATAAAATTACTTTTAGATAAAAAAGATAAGAACTCTAAAATACTTGTAGTAGAAGCTATTGATTACATTTTAGAAGAAGTGAAAAAATTAGAAATATATAATGAACTAATAAAAAATGAAGATATAGTAATAACAAATTCTATAGATGAAATAAAAGAGTTTATGAACGAAAATATAGATGATCTAAATTTAGAATATGCAAAACTTGTAACCTTTTCTAACTATAATAAAATATTCACAAACGAACTTATGGAAAGCTACAAAGAAATTAAAGAACATCTTATTAATATGGCACTTGAAAGAAACACAAAATTACAATTTAAAGACGAATGGGTTGATTCAAGTTTAATCAATTCAAAATATCTTTTTGAATCTGAAAAAATAAACGAGTTTAAAGATAAATATAAAGATATACCAGCTATAATAGTTTCAGCAGGACCATCTCTTCAAAAAAACATTAATTACATAGATAAAAATAAGGCACTTATAATAAGTGGAGGTAGAACATTAAAACCGCTTTTAGGGGTTAATATAGACCCTGACTTTATGGCGATTATAGATGGAAGTCAAGCATCTTATGAATTAGTTGAAAATTATTTAGATAAAACTAACACTAACCTTATTTATAATGAAATGACAAACTCTAAAATTTTAGATAATTATAAAGGTCCTAAAATATCTAGTGCTCAATCAGGTTTTATGAAAGAAATTTTAGGGGAAGATATAGTAGATATAATAAAAGGTGGTTCAGTTGCTAACGCGATGACTTTTATTGCTGCATTTATGGGATGTAACCCTATTATATTTGTAGGTCAAGACTTAGCTTATACAGATAATAAGGGTCACGCTGAGTGCGCGAAAACTGATAGTGTATCAATAGATGCTAAAGAAAATTACTATAAATCAAATGATGTGTATGTTGAAGGGATAGATGGAAAAGAAGTTAGGACAAGTTTATCTTTAAAAGCATATAAAGAATCTTTAGAAGATATAGTAGAGAGTTTTAAAGATATTAAATTTATAAATGCAACTGAAGGTGGCGCAGCTATTAGAGGAACAGAGGTTAGGAAATTAAAAGAAGTTTTAGAAGAATTTGAAGATATAAAAGAAAAAGATACAAAAGTAAAAAATATATCGGATAAAGAAATACTTAAAAAGACAATAGATGGGTTAAAAGATAATTTAGAAGCTTCAAATAAGGTTATTTCTCTTACATCTAAAGCGATGAAAAGTTTAGAAAGATTTAAAAAAGCATATTTTAAAAATGATAACTCCTCTGTAAATAGAATTAACCAGGAGTTAAACAGGTACGAAAAAGAGATAAATGAAGAAATACCAAAGTTAAGTATAGTAAATAGTGTGATTTACGATTTAAGTTATAATATAGAGTGTAGCGAACAGTTTGTTGTAAATAAGTCAGATTCTAAGAAGAGAGTTGTAGAAAAGAAATTAGATTTAAACACAGAGATATATAAAGGTATGAATAGAATTTGTAAAGACAGCATTAAAAAAATAGAAGACACTTTAAATATTATGGAGAAAAAATATGCTAAACTTAGTTAAATCAAAAAGTGGATTAAATACTTTAAAGTATAAAAATAAATATATCCATAGTAGATATGACCCGCTTAGAGAAGCTAAAACATTTATATTAAATAATAAGGAATCATTAAATAACCATAGTGTTGTTATAATAGGGCTTGGGCTTGGATATAACGTAAATCAAATTCTAGAGAATTTTAATAATATAAATAATATATATGTTTTCGAGTATTCAAAAGAAATAGTAAGTTTATGTATTAAAGAAAATGATGAATTAATTAAAAATGATAAAGTAACTATTATTTCAAGAGATGATGATTTTTATAATGAATTAAATGATAAGCTTAAAAAGGTTGAAGATGTAATTATACATAAGCCGTCTTTAGATATACTAAAAGATTTAAATATTAAATTATATGATGTTTTAAAAAGATTCCAAATTAATAAAGAGTCTATAAATCAAAATAAAGAATTGCTACTTGAAAATAAAGAGTATAATGAAAGTTTATATTTAGAAAATATAAATTCTTTTGTAGATAAAAAAATATTTAAAAATAATAAAAAGACACTTATATTAGCTGCCGGACCTTCTTTAGACTTTGATATAGAAAATATATTAAGTCATAAAGAAGAATTTAATATTATAGCAGTCGGCTCTGTATTTAAAAGAATTATGGAAAAAAATATAGTTCCAGATTTTGTTGTAATTATTGATGGCAATGAAATAGTAGTTAAACAATTTTTAGATAATTTAAATTCAAAAGTACCTTTATGCTTTTTAAATACAGCATCAAGATGGACTATAGAAAAATATAATGGCCCTAAATATATTTTTTATAATGATACAGAAGATGACTATGAAATAAAAACAGGCAAAACTGTTGCAGTTGCGGCTATTAACCTTGCTATTAAGTTTGGTGCTGAAAATATTGCCCTACTTGGACAAGATTTAACTAGCATTAACGGAAAAACTCATATTGAATCTTATTGTAAAATTTATGATATAAAGGGCGAAGAAAACTTAAATGACAAAGTCTTAGATAAAGACATAAATGGTAATAAAATAACTACAGTTAGAACGTATGTATATTTTAAAAAGAAAATAGAAGAAACAATAAAAGAAAATAAATCAGTTAAATTTTATAATTGTAGTAAAGGGCTTTATATAAATGGAGCTACCCATATAGAATTTAAAGAATATTTGAAAAGAGGATTATAAAAATGAAAAAAGAAAAATTAGAGGCTATAGTAACAGCAAGTGAATATATAAAAAACTTAATAAAAGCAATAAAAGATATGAGTGAGATGATGTATTCAGGAAATGAAGCTGAAGGTATGAATATGATATCTCAAGTTGTAGATGGATTAGATTATATAAATAAAGTTGTTTATTTAACAGATAATGTTTTTGGAAGAATCGAAAATATAGACGGATTAAACGAATATCTAGATGAAATAGTTAATGCAATTGAAGGTGAAGATTATATATTAGTTGGTGATTTATTTAATTATGAAGTAACACCTATCTTAGAAGAAGTAGAAAATGCTTTTATAGATGCATTAGAAAATGAAGCAGAATAAGGAGGAAAAGTTAATGAAAGTTTTAGTAACAGGTGCAGATGGATTTATAGGAAGTCATTTAACAGAAGAATTAATAGATAGAGGATATGATGTAAAGGCTTTTGTTTATTATAATTCATTTAATTCTTGGGGATGGTTAGATTCACTTCCTAAAGAAAAATTATCAAAGCTTGAGATTTTTGCAGGTGATATTAGAGATCCAAACGGAGTTAGAGAAGCTATGAAAGGTGTGGATGTAGTTTATCATTTAGCTGCACTTATAGCTATTCCTTTTAGTTATCATTCACCAGACTCATATGTTGATACAAATATAAAAGGAACATTAAATGTATTACAAGCTGCAAGAGATTTAGATACAAAAAGAATATTAATAACTTCAACTTCAGAAGTATACGGAACTGCAAAATATGTTCCTATAGACGAAGACCATCCATATCAAGGACAATCACCTTATTCTGCAACTAAAATAGGGGCAGATAGGCTTGCAGAATCATTTTACAGAAGTTTTAATATGCCAATAACTATAGTTAGGCCATTTAACACATTCGGTCCAAGACAATCAGCAAGGGCTGTAATTCCTACAATAATCGCTCAGCTTTTAGAGGGAGAAACAGAAATCAAATTAGGTTCTCTTACACCTACTAGAGATTTTAACTTTGTTAAAGATACTGTAAATGGATTTATAGAGATTGCAAGTTCAGAAAATACAATAGGTGAAGAAATAAATATAGCAACTCAAAGAGAAATTACAATTGGAGAACTTGCAGAAGAGTTAATTAGACAAATAAATCCAAATGCAAAAATTGTTTGTGATGAAGAAAGATTAAGACCAGAAAAAAGTGAAGTTAATAGACTTTTAGGTTCAAATGAAAAAATTAAAAAATTAACATCTTGGGAACCTAAATATACTTTTGAAGAAGGATTAAGCGAAACTATAAAATGGTTTAAAGATAAAAATAATTTAGTTCAATATAAATCAGATATTTATAATATTTAAATTGGAGGGGTGAAAAATGAATTTTATACCACTTTCTGTACCAAACTTAAAAGGAAATGAAAAAAAATACGTTTTAGATGCAATTGAAAAAGAATGGGTATCAACAGGCGGAGAATATATAAATAAATTTGAAGAAAATATTGCAAAGTATGTAGATGTACCTTTAGCTGTATCTTGTCAAAGCGGAACGTCTGGAATTCATTTATCACTAATTGAAGCTGGAGTTAAATCAGGGTGTGAAGTTATAGTTCCAACATTAACTTTTATAGCAGCTGTAAATCCGGTTAAATATTTAAATGCAGAGCCTATCTTTATGGATTGCGACGATTCTCTAACTTTAGATCCTATAAAACTAAAAGAGTTTTTAGAAAACGAATGTGTATTTGACGGAGATACTTTAATAAATAAACATTCTAATAGAGAGATAAAAGCAATAGTAGTTGTACATATTTTTGGAAATTTAGCTAATATGGAAAAAATAATGGAGCTTTCTAAAAAATATAATCTAAAAGTTATAGAAGATGCAACAGAAGCTCTAGGAAGTAAGTTTACTTTCGGAAAATATAAAGGAAAACATTCTGGGACTATTGGAGATTTTGGAATATATTCTTTTAATGGAAACAAGATAATAACAACAGGTGGGGGAGGTATGATAGTATCAAACGATTTAGAAAAACTAAATCATATAAAATACCTTTCAACACAAGCTAAAGATGATACTCTTCATTATGTTCATAATGAAATAGGATATAACTATAGAATGACTAATGTACAAGCTGCTATAGGGCTTGCACAACTAGAAGAATTAGATTCTTTAATAAAGACTAAAAAAGAAAACTTTTTTAAATATAAAAAAGAAATAGAAAAAATGGATAAGTTATCTTTAATAGAATTTTCAAAAGATATAGAGCCAAATTATTGGTTTTATGGATTAAATGTAGAAAAATCAAAATACGATGTAGATACGTGGATAAAGCTACTACACGAAAATAATATTCAAACTAGACCTATTTGGGGTCTTATACACGAGCAATTACCTTATAGAGATAATTATAGTTATAAGATAGAAAAGGCAAAGTACTATGTGAAAAATATTATAAACATTCCATGTAGCAGTAATTTAAAATCTGAAGAGGTTGATTATGTTTTAGAAAAGCTAAATCAAATAGAGGAGAATTAATATGGATGTTAAAGATATTATAATTGATGAAAGTTACACTATAAGTGAAGTTATTAAAAAAATAGATAAAACTGCAAAAAGAATCCTTTTAGTTGAAAGAGATGAAAAATTAGTAGGTGTAATAACTGACGGAGATATAAGACGTTTTATTTTAAAAAATGGTGATTTAAAAGAAAACTGCAAGGATATAATTAATAGAAATCCTGTAACTATAAAAAGTGAAGATAGAGATAAGGCATTAAAGATAATGAAAAAATATTCTATTAATTCTGTCCCAGTTGTAGATAAAAATAAAAAGATTAAATCAGTTATTTTTTGGGATGAGAGCGAAATGTATCTTCCTATGTTTAAAAACGGTGAAAAGATTCCTGTAGTTATTATGGCAGGAGGGCTTGGAACTAGGCTTTACCCATACACTAAAATTTTACCAAAGCCTCTTATTCCTATTGGAGATATACCGATAGTAGAGAGAATAATTAATAAATTTCAGAAGTTTAATATAGATAAAGTATATTTAACTGTTAATCATAAGAAAAATATGATTAAGTCATATTTTAATGATCACGAAATGGAATATGATATTAAATTTGTTGAAGAGGAAAAACCTTTAGGTACGGGCGGAAGCTTATATCTACTAAAGAATCAACTTAAAGAAACATTCTTTTTAACTAACTGTGATATTTTAATAGATTCAGATTATAGTGATATATATAGAATGCATAAAGAAAGTGGAAATGCTGTTACTATAGTTGCAGCTATGAAAAATACTACAATACCCTATGGTGTTATTAAATTAAATGGCAAAGGTGAAATAGAAGAAATGGATGAAAAGCCTGAAATGTCATTTATGGTTAACACAGGGATGTATGTTGTAGAACCAGAAGTTTTAGATTTTATAAAAGAAGATGAATTTATAGGTTTTCCAGATATAATCGAAAGGTGTAGAGAAAAGGGTTTTAAGATTTCAGTTTATCCTGTAACAGAAGAGAGTTGGATGGATATGGGAGAACTAGACGAGATGCAAAATATGATAAATAAATTAGGTGTGAAATAGATGGAGAAAATAGTTCTAGTTGGCGGTGGCGGACACGCTAAAAGTGTAATAGATACAATTATTAGAAATAATGAATATGAGATTGTAGGAATACTAGACACTAAAGAAAAGATTTCAGAAACTATTTTAGGAATAGAAATAATAGGAACAGATAAATTAGCAAAAAAACTTTTTGATGAAGGTATAACTAATGCATTTATTTCTTTGGGCAGCGTTGGTAATACGGATTTAAGAATAAGTGTTACTAAAAAAATAAAAGAAATAGGATTTTCTTTTCCTAAGATTATAGATAAAAGTGCTATAGTTTCTAGCTTTTCAAAAATTGAAGAGGGTGTTTTTGTAGGTAAGGGAGCTATTATAAATGCAGATGCAGTTATTAAAAGTTTTTCAATTATTAATACAAATTCTGTTATAGAACATGATTCTATAATAGGTGAATTTTCGCACATATCACCTAGTGCAACTTTGTGTGGCGAAGTTAAAGTAGGAAGTAGATCGCACATCGGTGCAAATGCAACAATAATCCAAGGAATAAAAATTGGTAGTGATGTTTTAATAGGAGCTGGAAGCACTATTATAAAAGATATAGAAGATTCAAAAGTTGTAGTTGGTAATCCAGGGAGGGATATACATGTTTAAAAATACATTTATTATTGCAGAAGCTGGAGTAAATCATAATGGTAATTTAGATATAGCTAAAAAAATGATAGATGAAGCTTCTAAAACTGGAGTTGATGCAATTAAGTTTCAAACATTTAAAACTGAAAATTTAGTTTGTAAGGGTGCAAAAAAAGCTGAGTATCAAAAGAATAATACAGACAATAAAGAAAACCAGTTTGAAATGCTTAAAAGATTAGAATTTTCTTATGAGGATTTTAAAGAGTTAAATGAATATTGCAAACTTAAAGATATTATGTTTTTATCTTCACCTTTTGATTTAGAAAGTATAGAAATGCTAAAAAAATTAGACATAGAAATATTTAAAGTTCCATCAGGCGAAATAGAAAATGTACCTTATTTAAGAGAAATTTCAAAGTGTAATAAAAAGATAATTTTATCAAGTGGTATGTGTAATCTATCTGATATAGAATTTGCAATTGGTATACTTGAAAAAGAAGGTGCAAAAGATATTTCAATACTTCATTGTAATACTGAATATCCAACTCCTATGGAAGACGTTAATTTAAAAGCTATGGAAACTATGAAAAAAGCATTTTCTTATGAGGTTGGTTATTCTGACCACACAGAAGGAATTGAAATTCCAATAGCAGCTGTAGCACTTGGTGCTAAAATTATTGAAAAACATTTTACTTTAGATAAAAGTATGGAAGGACCTGACCATGCTGCAAGTTTAACGCCTAAAGAACTTAAAGATATGGTTTGTGCTATAAGAAATATAGAAAAAGCTTTAGGAAATGGAAGGAAAATACCTTCAAAATCTGAATCTAAAAATAAAGATATAGCAAGAAAAAGCATTGTTTCTAAAAGACCTATAAAAAAAGGTGAAATTTTTAGCTTAGAAAATATAACTACTAAAAGGCCTGGAACTGGAATTAGTCCTAAGAGATTTGATGAGATTATAGGAAAAGAAGCTTTTAAAGATTTTAATGAAGATGAGATGATTAAATTATGTTAAAAAAAGTTTGCATAGTAACAGGAAGTAGAGCAGAGTACGGGCTTTTAAGACCAGTTATTAAAAAATTATCAAAAGAGAATATAGATTTAAAAGTAGTAGTTACCGGGATGCATTTATCTAAAGAGTTTGGAAATACTTTTAGAGAAATTGAAAAAGACGGGATAAAAATAGATAAAAAAATAGAGATTTTAGTAAGTTCTGATACTGCATCAGGAAACTGCACCTCTATGGGGCTTGCACTTATAAAGTTTGGTGAATACTTTGAAGAGGAAAAACCGGACCTTTTATTAGTTTTAGGTGATAGGTATGAAATAGCAGCAGTTTCTTTAGCTGGAACTATAAATAATATACCTATTGCACATATGCATGGGGGAGAACTTACAGAAGGCGCATATGATGATGCACTTAGGCACTCAATAACTAAAATGAGCACGCTTCATTTTGCAAGTACCTCAGAATATAGAAAAAGAATAATACAGCTTGGAGAAAGCAAAGAGAGAGTTAAAAATGTAGGTGCAATAGGCGTTGAAAATATAGAAAAGCTTAAATTGGTTTCTTTAAAAGAAATAGAAGAATTCTTAAATTTTAAATTAGATAAAAAATTTGCTTTAGTAACATTTCATCCAGTAACTTTAAAAGATGGTAGCAGCATAGAAGAGGTCTTAGAACTTTTAAAGGTTATAAATGATTTTAAAGAATATAAATTTATAATTACAAAAGCAAATGCTGATAAAGAAGGAATTGAGATTAATAAACTTCTTGAGAAGTTTGAAAAAGAAAACGCAAAGAGAATTAAATTAGTTAGTTCAATGGGAGTTATTAATTATTTATCGAGTATGAAGTATGCAGAAGCTGTAATTGGAAATTCTTCAAGTGGAATTATTGAGGCCCCAAGCTTTAATATTCCAACAGTAAACATTGGAGATAGACAAAAGGGAAGAGTTCAGTCAAAAACTACTATTAACTGTAAACCAAATTATTTAGAAATAAAAAAGGCATTTAATAAAGCTTTCAGTAAAGAATTTAAGGAAGAGTGTAAAACTTACCAAAATCCTTATAAAAAAGAAGGCACAAGCGATTCTGTAGTAAAAGAAATTATGAATTACTTGGATGAAAAAGATAAACAGTTAAAAAGATTTTATGATATAAATTGGAGTGATAAAGATGTATAAAGATAAAAAAATATTAGGAATCATTCCAGCTAGAAGTGGCTCAAAGGGAATAAAGGATAAAAATATAAAACCTTTATTAGGTGAGCCTTTAATAAAATATACTATAGATGCAGCACTAAATAGTAATATGATAGATGATTTAATAGTATCAACTGATAGCAAAACGTATGCAAATATTTCTAAAGAACTTGGAGCGAAGGTTCCATTTTTAAGAGAGGATTACTTAGCATCAGACGAAGCGAAAACATCTGATGTGATAATCGATATATTAGAAAAGATAAATGAAGATTATGATTATTTTATACTTCTTCAACCAACATCACCTCTTAGAAATGAAAATCACATAAAAGAAGCTATAAAATTAGGTGTAGATAGCGAGTGTGATTCTGTAGTTAGTGTTTGTGAGGTTGACCACTCACCTATGATAATGAATACATTAGATGAAGATTTAGGTTTGTTTAATTTTATTAAAAGTTCAAATAGAAGACAAGATAATGAAAAGTTTTATAGGATTAATGGTGCTATATATATATCTAAAGTAAACCATTATAAAAAAACTAAAGATTTTTATCTTGAAAATTCTAAAGCATATATTATGGATAGAAGAGATTCTATTGATATAGATGATATATTAGATTTTCAAATTGCAGAAGCGATTATGAAAAGGAAATAAAGGGAGGGAAGAGTTATGGATATAGGAAGTATGTCAATGGCAATGAGTCAAAATTCACTAAAAACAGCAGTTTCTTTATCGCTTATGAAAATTCAAATGAATACAAGTAAAGAAATGGCAACTGGAATGAACGATATGATAAAAAACATGGCAGTAGATCCAGTTAGAGGTCAAAAAATTGATGTAAAAGCTTAAAGTATAAACCAGCAGCTAAAGTTGCTGGTTAATTTATTTTTTTCTACAAAATTAATTAAAGTTTTGAAAAATAATTACGATAATAACTAAAGAAATGAAAATTGGAGGGGAAGATATGAGGTTAAATATCAACGTAAACTCTTTAAATATATATAGAAGTTATTCAAAGAATCTTATAGATAATAAATCTGCGCTAGAGAGAATTTCATCGGGAAAGAAATTAAATAGTGCAAAAGATAATCCAAATAAGCTTGGGCAAAGCGAAACTATGAGGATTAAACTTAGAAGTCTTCAAATGGCAGAGAGAAATGTTCAAGATACAAACTCGATGCTTCAATCGGTAGACGGGTCTTTAGATAGTATAAATAACTCATTAGTAAGAATGAAAGAATTAGTAGTAAAAGCGGCTTCAGATACTAATTCTTTAGAAGATAAAAAAATAATTCAAGAAGAGATAGATTCAATTAAGGACGGAATTGATGAACTAGTCGGAAAAAGTGAGTTTAACGGGGTAAACTTACTTAAAGATGATGGGGTTAAAAATAATTACACTCCAAAATATATGGAAACTATGATTGGTGCAGATAGTGGGGAAACAGTTTTTATTCCAAAATATAATGCAAGCACGGATAAGCTTACAGATAAAGATGGTAATAAACTTAGAGATTTATCAGTTCTAAATGATAAGGATGCACAAAAGGCTATAAGCACTGTAGATGATGTGATAGAGCAAGTTACTTCTATGAGAAGTAAATACGGTGCTATAGCATCTAGATTAGAGACAACTGGGAATGGTTTAGGGGAACTAGAGGGGATGACAACGAAAGCACAAAGTCAATTATCGGACGCTGATATAGCGAGTGAAATAGCAGAACTTTCAAGAACCCAAATTTTAAATAATTCTTCATTAGCACTTATGGTTCAAAGTAATAACTTACCAAAAGATGCATTAAGAGTACTTGAGAGAATGAGATAATTGATTCATAATAATGTTTTAAACGAGCTATACAAAATTTGTATAGCTCGTTTGATTTTATTTGGAAAATATATTAAAATGGTATATATGTTAAAAAGATGCAAATTTAATGAATAATTAGTTAATATTCAAATAAAATTAAAAAATAGTGATAAAATAAATCGTATGTTGTAAAAGAAGGGAGTTTTAATGGCATTTTTAATTCAATATAAAAACTTTTTTAAAACAACGTAGAAAAAATAAAATTATTACATTATAATATATAAAGTGAATAAATTATGATACAAATAAACACTTTTAGAAAATTATGTTAAAAAATATAGAAGTAATATTGGAGAGATAAATATGAGGATAGGAAGTACGTATGACCTTATAAAAGAAGGTTTAGATGCAGCTAGTGTTAGAAGTAAGGCTATAGCTAATAATATAGCTAATATAAATACAAAAGACTACAAAAGAGATGTGGTATCTTTTGAAGAAAATTTAAAAAATGAGACTATGAAATTATCTTTAAAAAAGACTAACCCAAAGCATTTTGGCGATTCTAATAGTGAAGGTAATATAACAGTAAGTAAAGATATGACAACAAGTATGAGATCAGATGGTAATAATGTTGATTTAGATATAGAAAAAACAAACCAAGCGGCAAATCAATTAAAATATAATGCTTTAGTTGAGATGGCAAGTGGGAAATTAAATAATTTAAACCTAGTGATACGTGGTGGGAGGTAATAGATAATGAATGCATTTTCAGCTATGAGAATTAGTGCAAGTGGACTTTCAGCAGAAAGACTTAGAATGGATACTATAACAGCAAATGCAGCAAATGCTATGACAACTAGAGGGGAAGATGGAAAACCTTATGTTAGAAAGGTTGCTGTGTTTAAAGAAGCGTTAGATCAAAATATGAATAGTATAGGTGTTAAAGCAGTAGGAATAGAAAAAGATAAATCACCTCTTAGAAAAGTTTATGATCCAGGTCATCCAGATGCTGATAAAGATGGATATGTTACTATGCCAAATGTAAATATCTTAAATGAAATGGCAGATATGATTGCGGCATCAAGGTCGTATGAAGCAAATGTAGACACATTAAATGCAAATAAAAATATGTTTTCAAAAGCATTAGAGATAGGCAAATAGATAGGAGAGTTATAAATGATAGTTAATAATTTTACACCAAGTCCTTCGGTGTTTCAGACTGATATTTTAAATAGTAATAAAGGGATAAAGGAAAGTGAAAAGTCAGGAGAAAGTTTTAAAGGGATATTTGAAAAAAGTTTAGACCAAATAAACCAAAAGCAAATAGAAGCAGAGAAATCACAAGAAGCTTTTATTAAAGGTGATAATGTAGATATACATGATGTAATGCTTAAAGGAGCAGAAGCAAAACTTTCATTACAATTTGCAGTTGAAGCTAGAAATAAACTTCTAGATGCATATCAAGAAATAAATAGAATCCAATTATAAAATACTGTAATGGAAGGGGAAGCAAATGGATAAAATAAAAGAACTATTCAAGAAAATATGGGAAAAGTTTAAAACTTTTTCAAAAGGTCTTAGAATAGCAATTTGCATTGCAATAATAGCTTTTATAATAGCAATAATTACTTTCTTTGTTTATAGTGCTAAAAGTAAATATCAGGTGTTATTTTCAGATTTAGACCCTCAGGATGCACAAGTTATAACTAATGCCCTAGAGCAAAAGAAAGTCGAAACTAAAGTTGAAGGAAATTCAATTTTAGTAGATAAAAATAAAGTAGATGAACTTAGACTTGAACTTGCACCACAAATAACTGGTGGTAGTAAAGGATATGAACTTATGGATAATGCAAGTTCTTTTGGAATGACAGACGAAGAATTTGCTTTAAAAAAGCAAAGAATGCTACAAGGGGAACTTGAAAAAACTATAAAAAGTTTTCCACAAGTTAAAAATGTTAGAGTACATATAACACCTGCAAAAGATTCAGTCTTTGTTGAAGACAAAGAGCCTGGTAAAGCTGTTGTAATTTTAGATTTAGTTCCAGGAAACACTATGACTCCTGAACAAGTTAAATCTATAGTAGCTTTAGTTTCAGGAAGCTGTGAAAATATACCGCAAAAGAATGTACAAGTTATCGATCAAAATATGACACTTTTAAGTTCTCAATTAGACTTAGGTGATAATAATAACGGAACTGGAGTAACTGGAGGTTCTATTGCAAATCAACAAAAATTAGAAACCGACTATGAAGGAAAACTACAAAAACAAATAGTAGAACTTTTAGAGCCAGTAATTGGACAAGGTAAAGTTAAGGCTAATGTAAATGTTGATATGGATTTTGATTCAAAGCAAAAGACAGAAACAGTAATAGATCCAAATAAAGTTATAGTTAGCCAAGAAACTATAAAAGACATAAATAAGGCAAAAGATGGAGCTGTTAGTGAAAGCCCTGTAGATAATAATATGAGTAATACTATAGATGATTCAAACGGAAGCTCATCATCACAAAGAGAAGAACAAAAAACAAACTATGATACAGGAAAAACAGAAACAAAAGTTATAAGTGCACCTGGTGAAGTTAAGAGAATGACAGCATCTGTAATAATAGATGGAGATCTTCAAGTTGGACTTCAACAAACTGTACAACAAGCTGTAGAATCTGCTATAGGATTTAATACAGAAAGAGGAGATCAGCTTTCAGTTGTAGGAATGAAGTTTGATCCAACAGCAAAAGCAGAACAACAAAAACAATTAGATGAATTTAATCAGCAAATACAAACTGAAAAGAGAAATAAAATAATTATGTATAGTGCAATAGGTGCAGCTGTACTTATAGGAATAATAGTTCTAATAATTATTTTAAGAAAGAAAAAGCAAGATGAAGAAGATAGAGAACTTGATGTTATGGTCGGTGGAGATGATTATAAAGAGGAAGTTCAAATGTTTAAAAATATGAATTTAGATACTACAACAGAAAAAGAGCATAAAGAAAATCAAATAAAAGATTATGCAAAAGAAAAACCTGAACAGGTTGCAGATATAGTTAAATCATGGCTAAAAGAAAACGAGAGGTGATAATATTTGGCTAAAAATAAATTGACTGGGGTACAAAAGGCGGCTATTTTATTTATAACTCTTGGGCCAGAAGCATCAGCAGGTATACTTAAAAAGTTACCTGAAAATGAGATAAAGAAAATAACTTACGAAATAGCAAACATGGCTACAGTCAAATCAGAATTAAAAGAAGAAATATTAGAAGAATTCCTTCAAATGAATAAAGCTAAAGACTATATTATTGAAGGTGGAATGGATTATGCAAGAGAGCTTTTATCAAAAGCTCTCGGAAATCAAAGGGCAGCTGAGATTTTAGAATCTGTATCAGAAGCTACTCAGCAGTACAGTCCTTTCTCAATTGCAAGAAAAGCTGATGCTCACCAGTTATTAAATGTTATAAGTACAGAGCATCCACAAACTATTGCGCTTATACTTTGTTACTTACAACCAGAAAAAGCAGCACAAGTTTTAGCTGAACTTCCAGAAGATGTACAAAGTGAAGTGTCCTATAGGGTTGCAACTATGAGTAATACATCTCCTATGGTTATAAAAGAAATAGAAAAAGTTTTAGAATCTAAGTTATCATCTGTTGTAAGAACAGAAATGACAAGCTTAGGTGGAGTAGAAACTTTAGTTGGAATCTTAAACCAAGTTGATAGATCTACTGAGAAAAATATTACACAAGAACTTGAAAAAGAAGATGCTGAACTTGCAGATAAAATTAAAAGCTCTATGTTTGTATTTGAAGATATCGTACTTCTTGATGATGTATACATTCAAAGAATGCTTAGAGAAATTGATGCAAAAGATTTATCTCTTGCACTTAAAGGCTGCTCTGATGAAGTTGCAAATTCTATTTACAAAAACCAATCAAAGAGAGCTGCAGCTTCATTAAAAGAAGATATGGAATTCTTAGGACCAGTTAGATTAATAGATGTAGAAAAAGCACAACAAAAAATACTAAACATTATAAGAAGATTAGAAGATGCAGGAGAAATAATTATTTCAAGAGGTGGCGAAGATGCAATCATCGTATAATCTTATAAAAGCTAGTAAATCTCTTGAAGGAAATGAAAAAACTATACAAACAACCTATATAAGAGAAAATGGGGCTTGCGGTATAGGAACTGATGATTTAGATATAGATCCAAAAGAAATAGTAACTCAATATAAAGAGATGGCAAATAACATCTTAGAGGAAGCCCAAAAAACAAGAGAGAGAATGCTTGTAGATATAATGGAAGAATCTAAGAGACTTGAAAAAGAAGCATATGAAAATGGATATAGACAAGGCTATGATAATGGAATTGAAGATGCAAAAAAAGAAGCATATGAAAATATAATTCCAAATGCAAACCTTGAAGCTTCAAACATTATAAATAATGCCCACGAAATTTTAAAAAATGCAAATTCAGAATATAATACTTATCTTGAAGATAAAAAAGAAGAAATAGTAGATTTAGCTTTTAGTATTGCAGAGCAAATACTAAAAAGAAAAATAGAAGTTGATAACTCTATAAGTGATATTGTAGATGAGGCTATAAAGGATGCTAAAGGTGAAAATAGTTTATTAATTAGAGCAAATGCATTAGATGTAGATGAACTTAAAAGTAACATAGATAGATGGAAAATCAGCAAAGGAATAAGGGACGGGATTTTTGTTATTGAAGATAATATAGATAGAGGAAATGTAATTATCGAAAAAGACAGTGGGATTATAGAAGCTGGAATAGAAGTTGGACTTAGAAAAATAAAGGAATCACTAAGGGGGTAATTCATTATGCTTGATATAAATTTTGATGAATTAATCCAAAAAGTATATAGCACAAACACCTTAAAAACTGAAGGTGTAGTTGATAAAGTAATAGGCCTTACAATAGAAGTAAAAGGGATTAAAGCTTTCGTAGGTGAACTTTGCATTATATATAATCAAATGAAAAAACCTATTAAATGCGAAGTTGTTGGATTTAAAGGTGATTCTGTTATACTTATGCCCCTTGGAGATTTAATCGGAATATCTCCAGGATGCAAAGTAATACCAACTGAAAAACCATTAAACGTAAAATGCTCAGATGAGTTACTCGGAAAGATTATAGATGGACTAGGTAATCCTTTTGATACTAGTCTACTTTTAAAAGGAGATGAATACCCTTTAGAAAATTCACCTCCAGACCCTATGAGTAGAAAAAGAATTAGAGACATTATGCCAACAGGCGTTAGAGCGATTGATGGTTTTTTAACTTGTGGTGAAGGGCAAAGGATAGGTATTTTTGCAGGTAGTGGTGTTGGTAAAAGTACAACCCTTGGAATGATAGCTAGAGAAGCTAAAGCTGATATTAATGTTATTGCATTAATCGGTGAGAGGGGAAGAGAGGTTCTTGAGTTTATTCAAAACGACCTTGGAGAAGAGGGCATGAAAAGAAGTGTTGTTGTTTGTGCAACATCAGATAAACCTGCACTTATAAGATTAAAGGGAGCACTTACAGCAACGGCTATAGCAGAGTACTTTAGAGATAAGGGTAAAAAGGTAATCCTTATGATGGACTCAGTTACTAGATTTGCAATGGCACAAAGAGAAGTTGGACTTGCAATAGGAGAACCACCAGCTCAAAAAGGATATACTCCTTCAGTTTTTGCAATGCTTCCAAAACTTATGGAAAGAGCAGGAACATCAGATAAAGGTTCTATAACAGCTTTTTATACAGTTTTAGTAGATGGTGATGATTTTAATGAACCAATTGCAGATACTGTAAGAGGTATTTTAGATGGGCATATAGTGCTTTCAAGAAAACTTGCCCACAAAAACCATTACCCAGCTATAGATATATTAAATAGTGTAAGTAGACTTATGTCACAAATTTGCACAGATGAGCAAAAAAAGGCAGCATCAATAGCTAGGGATTTACTTTCAACATATAATGATTCAGAAGATTTAATAAATATCGGAGCTTATGTTAAAGGGTCAAACCCCAAAATTGATAATGCTATAAAATATCATGATTATATTGAAAATTTCTTAAAGCAAGGAATTACAGAAAAGTCTGATTTTAATGATAGTGTAAATAACTTAACATCAGTATTTAGTTAAAGAAGGTAGAAGATGAGTAAAGGATTTGTTTTTAGACTTCAAAAGGTTTTAGATATAAGAGAAGAAAAAGAAGAAGAAAGCAAAAGATTTTTTAGAGAAAGTCAAAAAGCATTAAATGAAGCTAAAATAGAACTTTCAAATATGGAATCAAATGCTAGTAAGTATAAGGGAATAAAACCAAATGAGGATGTAGTTTATCAAAAAATAAAACGTACATATTTAAAGGCTTTAGAACTTGGGATAAAAGAGAAAAAGAAAGAAGTTATAGATAAAAAAGAAGAAGTTGAATATAGAAGAAATGATCTTTTAAATAAACAAATAGATAGAAAAACAGTAGAAAAATTAAAAGAAAAAGAACGTGAAGCATTTTTCAAGGAAATAGATAGAGTAGAGCAAATAAATAACGATGAATTTGCACTTTATGCATATATGAGGAACTTGAAAGGAGGTGAGATATAAGAAATGATAAATACGAATTTAAAAATTAGTATTAAAGATTCTACTCCTAAACCTAAAATAAATGAATCAAGTGCTAAAGATAATTTTAGTGAAGTTTTAAATAAGGTATCAGGAGATAAAAAAGAACCTAAAAATACTAAACAAGAAGAAAATATAAAAAATGAAGTAGTAGATACTGAAAAACCAAAAGATATAAAAAAGGATACTATTTCAAATAATGATTCTACAAAAGAAATCAAAGAATCAAATGAAAATAATAAAGAGAATAACGAAGTAAAAGGTACAAAAAATCAAGAATCTAACGATAATAAAGAGAATAAAGTTAAACCGGAAGATTTAGAAGGTCTACTAGAACTTTTAAACGGTTTAATGAATGTAAATTCAAAAGATTCGATGAAAAATATATCTAAAGAAGATATAAAAGCAATTCAAAGTTTAATGTTAGATTTAGAAAGCTTATTAAAAAAAGATAAGGGTTTAGAAAAGCTAAATCTAAAAGAACTGGGAGTTGATTTATCTAAACAATTAAATAAATTAATGGAAAATGATGAATTTAAAAATAAACTAACGAAAAACAACCTAGATCTTTTAGATAATGTTATAAAAGAAATTTCAAAAGAAATTAAGGACTCTTCTGTAATATTAACTAAGGATGAAGAAAAAAGTTTTAAAGAAGTTATAGAAAAACTTCAAACAGAAATTCAAAAACAAAAACCAAGCGAAAATAGTAGTAAATCAATAAAGAATTCGGACAAAAATATATCTTTAGAAGATGAAACTACTCTTAATAGTAATAATGTAGATAAGAAAATAACTAATGTATCTAATGATAAGAATTTTAAAGAGAATAACCAAGGTGAAAAAGAAAAACCAAAAGATTTAATGGTTAAAGGGGAAAAGGAAATTCAAACAAAAACCGCATCAGAAGATAAAGTATTAGATAAAATATTAAAAGGTGATGGCGATAATCTTGATAAGTTTTCATTATTCCAAAGAAGATTAGATATTTCTAAAAGTATGGAAGTAAAACCAGAGGTTAGAGCAGTTGACGCAAGAAATTTAAGAGAAGATATAATAAGAAATGTTAAATTCATGGTTACAAACACTATGAAAGAATTAACAGTAAAGGTTTATCCTAAAGAGTTAGGTGCTATAACAATTAGCTTAACTCAATCAGAAGGAGAGATGAAGGCGATATTAAAACCAACATCAAAGGAAACATATTCAATGCTTATGCAAAACTCTGATGAGATGAAAAAGATTTTAGGAGATCAAAATATAAAAATATCTTCAGTTCAAATAAGTCTATATAACGATGACACAACTTTTTATAAAGATTCTGAATTCGCTAATGGATTTATGAACGATGGTGGTAATAAAAGTGGGGAAGAGAGACATAATAATAAGGCTGTAAACAATACGGCAGTTAGTGAAGACGAGCTATCAGATGAGGCTTCAAGAGATAGAAACGTCGATATGTTAGCTTAGAGGAGGTATAAAAATGCCAAATAATATTTCTTTAAGAGATGCAAACAATAATGGAAGTGCAACTGATAGAGGAACTAAAATTGTGCAAAAAGGCGATGACTTAGATAAAAATGCATTTTTAAAGATCTTAGCAGCACAGTTAAGTAATCAAGATCCAACTCAAAATGTAGATTCAACGCAATATGTTTCGCAGATGGCACAGTTTACATCTATGGAGCAAATGAATAACTTAAATAACACTATGAGTAACTACGCTATGCAAAACTTAGTAGGTAAGGGAGCTACAGTTAAGCTTTTAGACCCAAACGGTATGCCATACACTGGAGTTATTAAAAGTGTAAACCAAGATTCAAGCGGAACTACTATTTCTTTAGAAGTAAGTGAAGATGGTAAAAATACTTATAAAGAAGTTAAATATGAAGATATTATATCTGTAGTTGATGTTCCAGATTATTCATTACCTGCAATTAATAATCTAAATGGTAATATGTCATTTTTACTTGCTTCATCATTTATCGGTAAAAATGTTGAGATAAAAGATAAAGGTGAAGATGGAAAAGATATAACTTTAAACGGGGAAGTAAAAGGCACTTTTAAAGAAGATGGAACTATTAAAGTTAGAGTTTTATTAGATTCAGGTGAAATAAAAGAATTCTCTTACGATAAGATATCAAAAGTTGGAGATTTTACGGGAAAAGAAGACGATAAAAACACTGAAAGTAAAAAGTAGGTGGAATATATGGGCTATAGGATGATTAACGGAAAGGCATGTAGAGTAAATAATATTGCCGAGATACAAGGAAGTAAACCGAATCATATAAAAAATAAGCTACAAGATAACGGTAGTAGTTTTAGCCAGATATTAAATGAAAAACTTAGAAAAACTGAAAACTTAAATATCTCAAAACACGCAGAGAGAAGGTTAAAGGAAGTAAATTTTTCAGAAGTTGATTTCAAAGCAATTCAAAAAGGTTTTGATATTGCGAAAAGTAAAGGTTCTAAAAACTCAGTAATGTTATACAAGGACGTAGCTATAATTACAAGTATTGAGAACAATACAGTCATAACAGCTATAGAAAAAGATAGAGCAAAAGAAAATATTTTTACAAATATAGATAGCGTTGTGATTTTATAGGCTGGACCTAAATAGATAGGAAGCCTAACTCTTACGGAACGATAGAAGTAAGAATTTTTATTTAGATTTGGGAGGAAAATTTATGTTAAGATCAATGTATTCAGGGATTAGTGGAATGAAGGCTAATCAAACTAAACTAGACGTTATAGGTAACAATATTTCAAACGTTGGAACAACAGCATTTAAATCATCAAGAGTAACTTTCTCAGATATGATGAGTCAAAATATATCAGAAGCAATGTCACCATCATCAAACCAAGGTGGTAAAAACGCAGCTCAAGTAGGTCTTGGAACTCAATTATCAAGTATAGATAAAGTAATGACTCAAGGTATGATGCAACCTACAGGAAGATCACTAGATTGTGCTGTAGATGGAGACGGATTCTTTATGGTAAGTAAAGGGCCAGCAGTTTATGGAGACCAATTAAAGGTTAACCACAGCCCTGGAACTCACACTTTAGAACACGGAAATAGCTCAAGTGAAATGATGTATTCAAGAGATGGATCATTTATATTAGATAGAGATGGAAATCTTTTAACTAAAGATGGATATAGAGTTATGGGTTACTCAGTAACTAACGATGATAACACTATGCCACCTACTGGTAAAAAACCAACTCCAGTTTCTGCATCAGGATTCGATTTCCAATTTGGACCTGGTACTCAGTTAAACGGATATAAAATAGCTTTAGGTGCTATAGGACCAAACACAGTTACTTCAGCAACTATAAATAAAGATGAAAAAACTATAATAGTTAATGCAGATTTATCAAGATCTGGTGCTGTAAATTCAGAGCAAGTTTCTAACGCTATAAATAAAGCTTTAGGTGCAGAAGGAATATCACAACAAGTTATGGTTTCAGGTAAACCAAACGTAGTTACAGGATTAGGTACAGATAAAGTTGTAGGAGGTTCAGATGCAACTAAACCAGATAATATTCCATTCCTTGGATTTAATATGGAATTCGATGAAGGAAGTCAATTAAACGGTTATACTTTTGAAGTAAATGAAGTTGGTGCTGGAACTTCAACAAAAGCAGAGGTTAAAGGAAATGTAATTAAAATTGATGTAGATTTAACATCTCAAAGTCCAAACAGAGATAGTCTACAAAATGCAATAAATAAAGCATTAAGTGATGCAAAAATAGAACAAAGAGTTACATTAACAGGTACTGGTACGACTCTTTCAATGCTTTCAGGACAAGCTTCTGATAATGGATTAGATGCAAAAGCACCAACAGCTAAAGTTATTAAAAATTCAGATTCACCAACAGATACTTTTGGAGGATTAACATTAAACTTCGATAAGGGTGGACAACTTAACGGTTATGAAGTAGTTTATGG
>NZ_JAMDLQ010000008.1:0-23108 GCF_024705715.1 Clostridium sp. LY3-2 | reverse complement strand
TAACTTTAGATACTTCAAAGAAAAGAATTACTATAGATGCAGATTTAACTAATGCAGGATTAGATTTAAAAGATTTACAAGATAAAATAAATAAAGAATTAGATAGAAACGGAAAAACAACTGCACACGTAACAAGTATTACAGGAACACCAAATGCAGCAGACGTAAAAAATACTATTGAAATTTCTGACGGTCAAGATATGACAAGCCCAGGAAAAATAGAACTAGGAGGAATATCAATTGAAGTTCCAAAAGGTTCAAAATATAACGGGTTAAAAATAGAAATAGGAGATGTAAGAGCTAGTTCATTAAGTGCAAATTATGATGCAGGTTTAAATAAAATAACTTTATCAGGTGACTTCGTAACAGCAGGTGGAGTAGCAGGTAAAGACTTAGCAGATGAAATAAATAAAAAATTAGGCTTAACTGGTGATGATAGATTCTTTGCACAAGGTTCATATAAAGGAATAGATAGTTTAAATTCTGACCCTATTGAAGGCGGAGAAGATTTAAAGTCTCCTACAGGTGAAACTAAAGTTAATGGGATGAACATTACTTTAAAACCAGGTGGATCTTTAAACGGATATACTTTCCAAATAGGAACTATAACTAAAGGAACTAAAACTACAGCAGACGTAGATGCTAATAGCAAAGTTATAACATTAAACGGGGACTTCACAAGTCAAGGTGCAGTAACTAACGACTCTATGAAATCAGCTATTAATAAAGCACTTAAAGAAGCTGGAATAAATCAATTTGTAGATAAGATAGAAGGAAAACCAAACGTAATTTCAAACACTGAATCAGGAGAAACAAATGGAGGAACTCCAGTTGAATCTTTAACAGATAATGGTGCACTTGAATTTGTAAGTGGTACAGGAACAGTTAAATCATATGACGGAGAACTTAAAACATTAAAAATTCCAGATAAAGTAGTTATGCCTGGAACTGGAGAAGAACTAAGAGTTAAAACATTTAGTATAGATAAAAATGGTTTAATAACTGGAACTTTAGAAGATGGAAGAGTTGCAGCACTTGGACAACTTGCTATGGCAAGCTTCAAAAACCCAGAAGGTTTAACAAGTCTTGGTAAAAATCTTTACTCTCAATCAGTTAACTCAGGTGACGCTATAGTTAAGAGTGGACTTGGAACTACAGGTGAAGATAATAGTTCAGGTTATGGAGACAGTATTCAAGGTATGCTTGAGATGTCAAACGTAGACTTAGCAGAGCAGTTTACAGATATGATCACAACAACAAGATCATTCCAAGCAAGTGGAAAGATGATAAACACTGGAGATGAAATTCTTCAAGATATCATTAACTTAAAAAGATAGTTAATTAAAATAGAAGTTTTGGGGGGAATCCCCCAAAACATTCTATTAAATTGTTAAGAATTAAGAGTAAAGAAGATTTCTTTATTCTTAATTCCTAATATAGAAAATGAGGTGGTTAGATGGTTGAATTAACAGGAATGAATAATAAAAGTTTCGTATTAAATGCAGATCATATAGAAAAGATTGAGGAAGTACCAGAAACTCTAATAACTTTAACTAATGGTAAGAAATATATTGTTCTTGAAACTATAGATGAAGTAATTGAAGAAGTTGTTAAGTACAAAAATAGAATAGTGACATACAAATTATAGGGGGATTCTAAATGAAAAAATCAGACGCATTAACTGGGATTGGCTTAGGAGTTGCAATTGTACTTATAGGTTGGGCTATGAGCAATGGAAGTAATATAATGATATTCTGGGATTTACCTTCAGTTGCAATAACTATTGGAGGATCTTTTTGTGCAGTGCTTATGGGAATAACTATGAGCGATTTAAAAAAGATGGGTAAAGTTCTTATACAAGCATTTAAAGAGCCTTCAAATTCAAAAGTACAAATAGTAACAGAGTTTGCTTCTCTTTCAAAAAAAGCTAGAAGAGAAGGATTATTATCTTTAGAAGATGACTTCTTAAAAAAGGGATTACAAATGGTTGTAGATGGAATAGAACCAGAAGTGATTAGAGAAATAATGGATTTAGAAATTGAAGAGATGGAATCTAGACATAAATCAGGATCAAATCTTTTTGCTACATGGGGAGCTTATGCACCAGCATTTGGTATGGTGGGAACACTTATAGGACTTATTCAAATGTTACAAAACCTTACTGATACAACTACTATAGCATCTGGTATGGGTAAAGCTCTTATAACTACATTTTACGGTACTATTTTAGCTAATATGTTTTGTAATCCAATAGCTGCAAACTTAGATAAAAAAAGCGCTATGGAAGTTTCTACTAGAGAGATGATGCTTGAAGGTATATTAGCTATACAATCAGGTGTAAACCCAAGAATAGTAGAAGAAAAACTTATGACATACTTAAACCCTTCTGAAAAAGAAGAATTTAAGAAGAACAATTCAGAAAATGGAGATAATGAAGGAGTTGTATAAAAATGGCTAGAAAGAAAAAAAAGCCAGAGTCAGAAGGACTAAAAGGCGATGAATGGTTAGGTACATATTCTGATATGGTAACTTTACTTTTAACATTTTTTATACTTCTTTATTCAATGTCATCTGTAGATTCAGAAAAGTTAAAACAACTTTCAAAAGCATTTAATCAAGTGATGGTTGGAACAAAGGGCGATTCAATATTACAATATGATTTATATGACGGTGAAGTACCTTTAGTTGGAGGAGAATCAGATAATAAAGATATTAGTGATACGGCTCAAAGTATGTATAAGGGAGTAAAAGAATTTGTTAAAGATAATAACTTATCAGATACTGTAGATATAACAGAAGATGAAAGAGGAGTTATCTTACAGCTAAAAGACAGCATACTATTTCAGACTGGTGAATCAAAACTTAAGCCAGAAAGTAAAGATATATTAAATAAAATAAATACACTATTAAAAAGTGTTCCAAATTCAATAGTTGTTGAAGGGCATACAGATAATGTACCTATACATAACTCAGAATATAATAGTAACTGGGACTTATCAACAGCAAGAGCTGTTACAGTTGTTAGATATTTTATTGAAGAAAAGGGAGAAAATCCATCAAGATTTAGTGCATCAGGTTATGGGGAATACAAACCTCTTGTTGCAAATAATAGTGATGATAATAGAGCAAAAAACAGAAGAGTTAACATACTAATAGTTGCGAATAATAAGGAGTGATAAATTTGGCTAAAAAGAAAGAAGAAGGAAAACAAGGTGGAGGCAAAAATAAAGTCTTACTTGTAATCTTAGCGCTAATAGTTTTAGGAGCTTGTAGTTTTGGAGGGACTTATTTATTTAGTAAATCTAAAACTGCAGAAAAAAATAAGCCAGTAGTTCAAGCCTATTATGACTTAGGGGAATTTATGGTTAACCTAAGTGATAAAGGGGGACATAACTATTTAAAGACTAAAATAAGTGTAGGGTATGATTCAGAAACAAAAGATGGTGAAGAATATTTAAAAAATAACACGGTTGTTTTAAGGGATGCTTGTAACTATTACTTAAAATCAAAGACTTCAAAAGATTTTTCATCTAGTAATGAAAAAGAATTGAAAAAGGAATTAGTCGAAACTCTTAACAAAAAATTAAGTAAACCGATAATTTTAGATGCCTATATTAATGATATTATAGTACAATAGATATAGCTATAAAGTTAAGGTAGGATAAGAAATTATGGAATTTATATTTATGATGATAAAGTTAATACTATCTTTAGGGATAGTATTAACTTTAATGTATTTAAGTTTCAAGTTTGCGGGAAACGGATTAAATAAGGTAAACAAAGATAAAAATATTAAAGTTTTAGAAAGAGTTCAACTCGCAAAGGATAACTATTTAGTTATAGTTAAAATTTGCGGTAAAGGCTGGGTTATGAGTGTATCTCAAAATAATTCAGAGAAAATACTTGAACTAACAGACGAAGAACTAATTAATATTGAAAAGAAAAAGATAGAGTCACAAGAAGCTATGCAAGAATATTATACAAATATTTTAAGTAAAGCTAGTGAATACAAAAATAAGGTATTAAGAAAAAATAAGTCAAAGGAAGATACAGATGAAAGATAAGAAGAAAAAAGTTATATTTTGTATTCTTTTATCTTTAATTGTAGTTGGAGTGTTTGGAATAAAGGCATATGCTGCACCGAACAATGTTTCGGTACCAGATGTTAATATTTCTTTTGGAAATGAAGGTAGTAGATCGGACTATGTAGGAAATATAAGACTTTTAATATTTTTTACAATGCTCGCAGTACTTCCATCACTTATAATAATGGTCACGTCTTTTACTAGAATTGCGGTTGTTTTCTCATTTTTAAAAAATGCAATGGGAGCTCAGCAATCTATACCGAGCCAAATTTTAGTAGGACTTGCTTTATTTTTAACATTATTTATTATGCAGCCAGTATACAATAAGATAAATAAGGATGCTATAGAACCATATTTAGATAATAAAATTACTCAAGAACAAGCGATTGATAAGGGTCTTGTACCTTTAAAAGATTTTATGCTAAAGCAAACTAGGCAAAAAGATTTAGAATTGTTTGTTGAAAGTGCAAAACTAGATACTTCAAAAGTAACTAGAGAAAATATTCCTATGACGGTAATTATACCAGCTTTTGCAATAAGTGAATTAAAAACAGCTTTTGAAATAGGATTTTTAATATTCTTACCGTTTTTAATAATAGATATGGTAGTTGCAAGTGTGCTTATGTCTATGGGTATGTTTATGCTTCCGCCAGTTATGGTTTCACTTCCATTTAAACTTTTATTATTTGTAATGGTAGATGGATGGAACCTATTAGTTAAATCACTTATAATGAGTTTTTCTTAAAGGAGGGTATATATGAGTGAAAATTTATTAGTAGGAATTACAAAAGATACAGTATATACTGCACTTAAAATTGCAGCGCCAATTTTAATAACTGCGATTTTGATAGGTTTAATTGTTAGTATATTTCAAGCAACGACACAAATACAAGAACAAACCCTAACCTTTGTTCCAAAACTTATAGGAGTAGCTGTAGTTGGAATAATTTTAGGAAGTTGGATGTTACATAATATTACAAGTTTTACAGAGAGAATCTTTGATATAATAGTCAAGATTACAACGTAGGAGGAAATAGAGTGGTAGTTAATACAGCCTATTTCTTAGCACTAAGTTTGATTTTTATTAGAATAACAACCTTCCTTTTAGTATCAAATGTGGTTTTCCCAAGAGGAACTCCAGTAATATTAAAAGGAAGTTTTTCGCTTATTTTAGCTTATGGTGTTATTACAGGAATTGATTATAATTCTATAAATGAAATCAATAATAACTTCTCGCTTATATTTGCTATTACAAGTGAACTTATGACAGGATTTATATTAGCATTTGTTGTTAATATGATATTTGAATTTATAAAAATGGCAGGTTCTTTTATGGATACTCAGGCTGGCTTATCTATGGTATCTTTATTAGACCCTACAACAAATTCAAATACAACCTTAATGTCTAACTTTTTAATGCAAATATCAATGGTGTTATTTTTTATAGTAGATGGTCATCACTTACTTATAAAACTTTTAATTAAGAGTTTTAAGATAGTACCAGTTGGAGAGACAATAGTTTACAAAGAGACACTTATGGAAGTTATTCATACATTTTCGGATCTTTTTGTAGTTGGTGTAAAGATAGCACTTCCATTTATATTAGTAATATTTATTACTGATTTATGTATGGCACTTGTGTCTAGAACTGTTCCAGCTATAAATGTAATGATACTTGGTATGCCTGTAAAAATGCTTGTGGGTATGTTAACTTTTATAGCTATTTTACCTATAACTTTTAAGATAATAATTGGTGTAATTAATGATATACCAAATATTTTTCAAAGCATATTTAAAGCATCGCCAGCTATTCCTCTTGTATTTTTAATTGCAAGTGAGGAAAAGACCGAAGAAGCAACACCTAAGAAAAAATCAGAAGCTAAGAAAAAAGGACAAATAGCGAGAAGTAAAGATGTAGGGTTAGCACTTGGAATGCTTACATGTACATTATGTATACTTATTTTTGGTAGTTATTTAGTTCAAAATATGAAAGATATATTAGAGTTTACTTTAAGAGCAGGTATTTTAGAAAAAGTTAATGATGATACTTTAAAAATAATATCATTAAAAGTTATAGTAAAGATGGGACTTCTTATTTTACCTATAGCAATACCTATAATGATTGCAGGAGTTTGCGCTAATTTAATGCAAACAGGTTTTATATTAACAGGTGAACCTTTAAAAGTTCAGTTAAGTAAATTAAATCCTATTAACGGATTTAAAAATATGTTTTCAAAAAGAAGTGCAGTAGATTTAGTTAAAAATATTACTGTTGTTGCTATAGTTGGAATTCTTGGATATACCTATGTTAAAAGTAATTATAGTAAGATACTGCAAATATCAAATCTTTACTTACCGACAGTAGGTAAGGAGATACAGACTCTTATATTAGGTATATTTTTAGAGATAACGATAGTTTTAATAATTCTTGCAGCGATAGATTATTTTATTCAATTTAGATTCCATCAAAAGGATTTAAGGATGTCTAAGCAAGAGATTAAAGAAGAATTTAAACAAATGGAGGGTGACCCACAAATCAAGGGTAAAATAAAGCAAAAGCAAAGAGAGATGGCAACACGACGTATGATGCAATCTGTTGCAGACGCTACAGTTGTAATAACTAACCCAACCCATATAGCTATCGCTTTAAAATATGATGAAAGCAAAGGTGAAGCACCAGTTGTCGTAGCAAAGGGTGGAGATCATATTGCAATAAAAATAAAAGAACTAGCAAAAGAAAATAATGTTCCTATAATGGAAAACAAACCTTTAGCTAGGCTTATGTTTGATCAAGTAGAAATAGATCAGCAAATTCCAGGAGATATGTATCAAGCAGTAGCAGAAATTTTAGCGATGGTTTATAAGATGAAAAATAAAATTTAGATGAGAGGATGGGGAAATATTGGATTCGTTTGGAAAGAAACGTTTTGACATAAAAAATAATTTAGATATTTTTGTAGCCTTTGGAGTAATATGTATAGTTATGATGATAATTATACCGTTACCGAAGATGTTATTAGATATCTTATTAGCTTTTAATATTACATTGTCAATCATAATTATTATGATTACAATGTTTACAACTAATGTATTACAATTATCAGTTTTCCCAACATTATTACTTGTAACTACATTATTTAGATTAGGATTAAATATTTCTTCAACAAGACTTATACTTACAGAAGCAGATGCCGGAGAGATTATTAGAGCATTTGGTGATTTCGTTGTTGGAGGAAACTATGTAGTTGGTATAATTATTTTCTTAATAATTATAATCATACAATTCGTAGTTATAACAAATGGTGCAGGTAGGGTATCAGAAGTATCAGCAAGATTCACACTTGATGCTATGCCAGGTAAGCAAATGAGTATAGATGCAGATTTAAACTCAGGACTTATTGATGAGCAAGAAGCTAAGAAAAGAAGAATAGACCTTCAACAAGAAGCTGACTTTTACGGAGCTATGGATGGTGCATCAAAGTTCGTAAAAGGGGATGCGATAGCAGGTATTATAATAACTGTTATAAATATAATAGCGGGTATTATAATAGGTGTAACACAAAAAGATATGAGTGCAAGTGAAGCAGCTCATACTTACGTTCAATTAACAGTAGGGGATGGGCTTTGTAGCCAGGTTCCTGCACTATTAATTTCTACAGCATCAGGTATGCTAGTTACAAGGTCTGGTAGTTCTAAAAACTTCGGTAAAACTCTTACAAGTCAGTTAACAGCATTTCCTATAGCTTTAGGACTTGCAAGTGCTGTAATGTTTGGATTAGCTTTAGTTCCAGGGATGCCAAAGTTTCCTTTTTTAGTAGCAGCGGTTGCTATAGGATCAGTTGCTTATATGCTACATAAAGAACATTTAAAACAATCTCAAATGGATATCATGTCTATTGAGGATGAGGAAATGGAAGACCCAATTTCAAGAGAACCTGAAAATGTTATGGATTTAATATCTGTTGAACCTATGGAAGTTGAAATAGGTTATGGTCTTATACCTCTCGCAGATGAAGGAACAGGTGGAGATCTTCTTCAAAGGATTGCATCTGTTAGAAGGCAGTGTGCAATTGAGATGGGAATAGTTGTACAACCTATAAGAATTAGGGATAATCTTCAGCTAAAGACTAATGAATATGATATTAAGATAAGGGGAACAGTAATTGCAAGGTCTGACCTTATGCCAAGCATGTTACTTTGTATGGACCCAACAGGGGATGCATCTGAAATTGCAGGTATAAAAACTGTTGAGCCAACCTTTGGACTTCCAGCTGTTTGGATAAATAAAGACCAAAGAGAAGAAGCGGAGATAAAAGGCTTAACTGTAGTTGACCCAACAACTGTTATGGTAACTCATTTAACAGAAACAATTAAAGCACACTCTTACGAGCTATTAGGTAGACAAGAAGTTAAACTTATAGTTGATAATGCACGTGAAAAATATAGTGCTGTTGTAGATGAATTAATACCAGACCTTTTAACTATTGGTGAGTTACAAAAGGTTCTTCAAAACCTTTTAAGAGAAAAGGTTCCAATAAAAGATATAGTTACTATTATGGAATCACTTGCAGATAATTCTCAAAACACTAAAGATATAGAAATACTTACAGAATACGTAAGATTCTCATTAGCTAGAACTATAACAAACCAAATAGTAGACGAATATAGAAGAATTGTTGTAGTTACTTTAGACCCAGAACTTGAAGAACTTATAGGGTCTAATATTCAAAAGTCAATTCAAGGTTCATTCCCAGCTATTGACCCTGATACTACAACTAGAATCTTTGAAAGTTTAAGAAATACAATAGACTCAGTTTATTTCAACAATAACCAACCAATAATATTAGTATCACCTAATATTAGGCCAGTATTTAGAAAGCTTATAGAGATGGTATTCCCTCACGTTATGGTTCTTTCATTAAACGAAATTCCAAACGATGTGGAAATAAGAACTGAAGGAGTTGTAACTATATAAAATGTTAATAAAGAGATATCTAGTTAAAAATATGAATGAAGCACTTACAAGAATCAGACATGAATTAGGTAAGTCAGCAGTTATAATTTCTCAAAGAAAAGTTAGGAAAAAAGGGATTTTAGGATTTTTTGAACCTAAGATGATAGAAGTAACAGCAGCTGTAGAAAATTCTGATTCTAGTAAAGAAGACTTTAAAGAAACTAAAGTAGAAGATTCAATAAATAGTATAAAAAAAGTAATGGAAGATACTATTAAAGAAAAAGAAAACACTTCGTTTAAAAGTTTAGTAAAAGAAAATTTAGAAAAAAATGATATTAAGCTTCAAAAAGATGATGACGAACTTAATAAAGAAATAAATGAAATGAAGAATCTACTTAATACAGTTATAAAAAACACAACAAAAGAAGAAAAAGAAGATGTTATATTAGAAATTCTTGAAGAACTGGATATAGATAAAGAATTTATTCCTAAAATTTTAGAAAAATTAGAGGGAATAAAAGAAGAAGATAGAATAAAAAAATTAAAAGAGATTATACTTTCTGAAATTGATTTATCAACTGAAGATATAAAAGGAAATATAGTATTAGTTGGACCGACTGGAGTTGGAAAGACTACTACTATAGCAAAGCTTGCAGGAAAACTTTCCTTAAAAGAAAATAAAAAAGTAGGTTTAATAACTGTAGATACATATAGAATAGGTGCAGTAGAGCAACTTAGAACATACGCAGAGATTATGAACATTCCATTTAAAGTAGTAATAAATACTAAAGATATGGAAGAAGCTATAGAAGAAATGAAGGATTTAGATGTAGTTTTAATAGATTCAACAGGTAGAAGTAGCAAAAATGTTATGCAGATTTCAGAACTTAGAGCGCTTATAGAAAAGACAAATGCAGATAATATCAACTTAGTGATAAGTGCAACAACTAAAAATAAAGATATAAAAGCTATTGTAGATGGATATAATACCCTAAGTTATGATAAAATAATAGTGACAAAACTTGATGAAACATCCTCGTATGGCAGTATTTACAATATTTCTAAGAGAGCAAATAAACCTATAAGATTTTTAACAATAGGACAAAATGTACCAGACGATATAAAAGATGTCTCTAAAGAAAGTTTAGAAAAGATAATTTTTAGGGAGGTCAATATATGTTAGACCAAGCTGAATCTCTAAGAAGGATGGTACAAAGAAAAGTTAAAATAGTCACTATAACATCAGGTAAAGGTGGTGTTGGTAAAAGTAATTTTGTAGTAAACCTTGGAATTACTTTACAAAAGAGTGGCAAAAAAGTTCTTATATTCGACGCAGATATAGGAATGGGAAATGATGATGTACTTATGGGGGTATATCCTAAATATAATATCTTCCATGTTATTAAAGGTATGGATATGAAGGATATAATAGTTAAAGGCCCTGAGGGAGTAAGTCTAGTTGCAGCAGGTTCAGGGATAAATGCAATTGAAGACTTAAAGGAAGAAGAAAGAAGAATATTCTTAAATAGGCTTAAAGACCTAGAAGGATATGATTATATTTTAATAGACACAGGAGCCGGAATTAATAGAAGTGTGCTAGCTTTTATTGCGTGCTCGGAAGAGGTTATTGTAGTTACAACTCCAGAGCCCACATCTATGACTGATGCCTATTCACTTTTAAAAGCTGTAAATCATTTTGAATTAAAAAATGAAGTAAATATAGTTGTGAATATGACACTAGATAGTAGTGAAGGAAAAAATACTTTTGAAAAAATGAAAAATGTTGTAGAGAAATTTTTAAGTCTAAAGGTTAATTATCTAGGGGAGATACCTGAAGATTTAAAATTAGTTCAAAGTGTAAGAAGTCAAAAACCATTTGTCTTATTGCACCCAAAGAGCAAATCATCTAAAGCATTAGAGAGTATTTCAAATAAATTTGTAAATGAGGGAAAGATAGGGGAGGAAACTGTTAAAGGATTGTTTAGCAAATTGTTTAACATATTTTCGTAGGAGGACTATTAATGGCAAAAACAAACTTAAAAATCAATACAAAAATTGAACTAATGACAGAGGACGGGTTATTTAAAAGTGTAGTCCAAGATATACAAGACGGACTAATGTATATCAATATTCCAATAGGGATGGAAGGACCTTTGCCATTACAAGTGGGAAAAACAATCGATTTTAATTACTTTGTGGAGAAGGTGGGTTATTTTAATTGTTCTTCAAGAGTGTTAAAAAAAGTAAATGAAAATAATATACCTATGTATATGGTAACTTTACCTAAAGATGAGATAAAGATTCAAAGAAGAAACTTTGTTAGGGTAGAGACTATAGAACACGCCTTTTATAGCATTTTAGAAGAGGAAAAATGGAAAAGAGCTATTATGCTAGATTTAAGTGGCGGGGGAATGAGAATTAAAATTAACGAAGAAATAGAATTAGGGAAAAAGTTAAGAGTAAACATAATACAAGATGATGAAAAGATTCAGATTCTTGGAGAAATAATCAGACTAGAAAGCACTGAAGGTTTAGTTAAAGATGAAAGAATTTACGGTGTAAGTTTTGATGATATGAACGAGTTTAAGCGAGATAAAATTATTAAAAAAGTTTTTGCCCTTATACAAAAGCAAAGGAGGCTTGTATAAGGTTTTAGACTAAGGGAGGGAATCTATATGGCAAGTCAAGATGCAATGGAAGTTAGAGCAAAAATAGTTAAGGAATACATTCCACTAGTTAAACATATTGCGTCTAGGGTTTCACTTGGAAAAAACAAGTATATAGAGTATGAGGATTTAGTTGGTTATGGAATGATAGGGCTAATGGATGCTATAAATAGATTCGATGATACTAAAGGGATGAAATTTTCATCTTACGCAGCTCTAAGGATAAAGGGTTCAATGATAGACGAACTTAGAAAACAAAGACCAATTTCTAAAAATGCTATGGATAAATTAAAGGCATATAACGAATGTGTTGAAAAACTACAGACGGAACTTTTAAGGGATCCAACTACAGAAGAAGTAATGGCAGAACTTGGAGCAACTCATAAAGAAATACTTGAAGTTGAGGGGTACATAAATTATATGGCAGTTGTCTCATTAGATGAAGTTATATTTAGTGATGATGATGAAATGAATTTAATGGGAGTAATTGAAGATAAGAAAACTTTAAGCCCAGAACAAGAATTCATTCAAAAAGAAAAGGTTGAAATTTTAGGAGAAGCAATTGAAGAACTTAAAGAAAAAGACAGAATAGTTTTAAATCTTTACTACTATGAAGAGTTAACTTTAAAAGAGATAGGTAAGATTTTAGAGGTTTCTGAATCTAGAGTTTGTCAGCTTCACAGTAGAGCAATTAGAAACCTAAGAGAAAAAATGAAAAGCAAATTCAGCTTACCAGTTTAGAGGAGATTATATGCCAGCAATTTTATTAATAATAGGGATAGCTATTGTAATATTTAGCTTAGTATTTATAAAAAAAGAAGATAATTCTTTTTCTAGGTTAGTGAAAGATAAAGAAGAAAATTCGGATTTAAGGGATCTAGAAATAGCAGAAATCAGAAGAACCTTTGGTGAAACTATTGCAGATTTACAAATCGAAATTAGAAACCTTAAAGATGAAATCGAAGAATTAAAAACTAAGGAAAAATATACTGTAAAAAAGAAAAAAGATTTATCAATTAACAAAGATGTTATATCGGATATAAATTTTAATGCGCTTAAACAAAAAAAACAAGTCAAAAAGCCTAAAGAAGATGAGAATAAAGGCGATAAAATAAAAGAACTTATAGAAAAAGGTCTATCTGATGATGAAATCTGTGATAAGTTATCAGTAGGTAAGGGGGAAGTACTATTAGTAAGAAGCTTAAACAAAAATTAAAAAATATCCTACCGTTTTTCTATGATAAAAAATTCCTTTTAGGTATTGGAATAGGACTTATTATAGGTGTGATATTTATGATGGGATACAAATATCAAAGTTCTATGTCAAATGCGCAAATAGAAGAAAAGGCTAGAGGACTTGGAATGCATTACAAAGATGAATGTAAGGTATTTTTAGGAGGAGAAGATAAAAAATGATAAGAGGGCTTTATACAGCTGTTTCTGGATTAATAACATTAGAAAATAAACAAAATACTATTGCTAACAACATGGCAAACTCAAATACAATAGGTTTTAAAAGTGATGAACTAGGATTAAAGAGTTTTAAAGAGGTATTAGTATCTAACAAAGATAAAATACTAGGTAATCAAAACGTAAAACAAGATTTAGGTAAATTAGCTTTAGGCGTAGAAACTGATAGAGTAGATACTGTATTTACTCAAGGTGATTTTAAAAATACTGGTAAAATAGGAGACTTTGCTATAGATGGTAGGGGATTTTTTACAGTACAAAGAGGAAATGAAAGACTTTATACAAGAGATGGTAATTTTAGAGTAGGGACTGATGGAAATTTAATTACTACAACTGGAGATAAAGTTTTAGGAGTTAATAAAAATACTGGAAGAGTAGAACCGATTTTTGTTGGAAATAGTAAATTCCAATTAAACAAAAGTGGGGAACTAGAAATACCAGGTAAGCCAAGCTACAAATTATTAACTGCTGATTTTAATGATTATAAAAGCTTAAAAAAGGTTGGAGACAACTACTATAAGGGTGAAAACCCTAGAACAGATGCAAATGTTAAAGTTAACCAAGGATACTTAGAATTATCTAATGTTGATATAACAGATTCTATGGTTGATATGCTTGCAGTAATGAGAAACTTTGAAACTAATCAAAAGTTTGTAACTATGATGGATGATAGTTTAGGAAAAGCTGCAAATGATATAGGACAAGTTAGGTAAGAGAGGAGAATTTAGATGCTAAGATCGCTATTTACAAGTAAAAGTGGGATGTATGCCCAGCAAAACAAATTAGATTCAATATCAAACAACTTAGCTAACTCAACAACTATGGGTTACAAGAGAGTAGATGTAGGCTTTAAAGATCTATTAAGTGAATCTTTAGATAGAAAAGGAACTCCTCTAAATGATAAAGAATCAATAATGGGAACTGGAGTTAGAACTACAGATTATTTTAGAGATAATTCTCAAGGTATGCTACAGCAAACAATGAGATCTACTGACCTTTCAATTGATGGAGAAGGATATTTTAGAATAGATACTCCAGATGGTAAAGCGTTATATACAAGAGATGGATCTTTTAAAATTGATGCTAGAGGAAGATTAGTTGACGGAAGAGGAAATAAAGTTCATATGAAGTATGAACAAGGATATAACGAGAATAACGTTAAATTAACTACTAGTAATATGTTAGTTGATAACACTGGAGCTGTTTTTGTAAAAGATAACGGAACATTTAAAAAGGTTGGTTCAATTCCAACATATACTGCTACTGGAAACGAATCATTTAATTCTGTAGGAGATAACCTTTTTGAAGCAGGAAACGGCGTTAGAGTAACTGAAACTACTAATAACGATGTTTATCAAGGTCTATTAGAATCATCTAACGTAGACGTTGCACAAGAGTTTACAGACATGATATTAACTCAAAGAGCATTCCAATTAAGCTCAAAAAGCTTGCAAACATCAGATGATATGTGGGGAATGATTAACAACATGAGATCAAGATAGGATAAAGAAGGTATTAAGCCTTCTTTTTTTTATTTTATAAACCTTTCGTTTTTGTAAGGTTTATGAAAGGCAAAAGTCAAGCTTTTCTTTAGTTAGAAAGGGTATAATTATATCATCTAACAAAGGAGGAGACACGCGTGTTTATTATATTAGTTATAGAATGTATCATAACAGGAATCATTTTATATAAAGAACCTAGAGATTTTATAGTAGGATCAATATTTACACTATCAACTTTAGGTGTTTTTCTATATCTTTTAGCATTTTTAGCTTCGGCAATTTCAATTCTAAAAGCACCGCTTGTAATAATAGTTTTTATAGGAGCACCTTTAGCTGTAATATTCTTTTGTGTGTTTTTAATTAAAAACGGAAAGATTATGAGGCTTAAAGAAGGGAGGCACCTAGCAAATAGGTTATCTTTAATATTTGGAGTATATATAATTTTTGTAATTTCAGTAACTTTAGCCTTACTTTTTTACGGAGAACATATGAATAAAATAATATTTAAAGTTTTATTACTTATAGTTATTTTATCAGTTTATTTTGGAATAATACTTTTTATTTATTTAGCTTATTCTTATTTATATCAAAGGATACATTTTAAAAAGAAAAGTGAGTTTATTATTGTTTTAGGAGCTGGATTAAACAAAGATAAAGTTACACCATTATTAAAAAGTAGATTAGATAAGGGAATAGAGATGTATAATATACAAAAAAATAATAAAGTAGAAGCTAAGATAATAGTTTCAGGGGGACAAGGGGAAGATGAATTAGTATCAGAAGCCTTTGCTATGAAAGAATATTTATTATCTCAAAATATTCTAAAAGAAGATATAATTATGGAAGATAAATCTAAGACTACATACGAAAACATGAAGTTTTCAAAAGATATAATGGATTCTTTAAAAGATAATTATAACTCTATATTTGTTTCAAATAACTACCACGTATTTAGGGCAGCTATCTATAGCAGAAAAGCTAAGCTAAAAGCTTACGGAGTAGGTGCACCGACATCATTTTATTTCTTGCCTAGTGCATTAATAAGAGAGTATATAGCTATACTTTTTATATATAAAAGAATAAATATTTTAGTAACATTAGGATTAACTTTTTTAATGTTTTTATTAAATTAAAAGTGTATTAGTTAAAAATTATATAAAATAAAAAAGGAGTAATCATTTGATTACTCCTTTAAATTAGTCATTCATAGCAACATTTGTTAGTGGTGGTACTACTTGTTTCTTTCTTGAAAGAACTCCAGGTAAGAAAGCAGTAGAATCAACTAATGTTATGTTGAAGGCTTTCTCGGCTAAATCTGGTCTAGAACCTGCAACTAATATTTGTGAACCTTCGTTAATTATGTCTGTAAGAAGTAGCATTACTACATTAAGGTTAGCTTCGTCAGCTTTTTTGTTCATGTATGAAAGCATATCTTCTTTTAAAGGCATAAATCCTTCAATATCCATAGTATTAACTTGTGCTACTCCAACTTTTAAATCTCCCATGTTAAATGGTTTAAAGTCAGCGTTAAATATCTCTTCAACAGATTTTCCTTTAAGTGAAGTACCAGCTTTAAACATTTCTTTTGCGAAATCTTCTAAGTTTATTTCAGCGATTTCAGAAAGTCTATGGCAGATTTCTTTGTCTTGAGGAGTGCAAGTTGGGCTTCTAAATAAAAGTGTATCAGAAATTATAGCACCGCAAAGTAAACCTGCAACTTCTTTAGAAGGTCTTACACCATTTTCAAAGTAGCATTTAGCAACTATTGAAGATGTACTTCCTATAGGCTCATTTCTAAAGAAGATAGGGTTTTGAGTTTGAATATCAGCAACTCTGTGGTGGTCGATGATTTCAAGAACCTCAGCTTCTTCAAGTCCAGGAACTGATTGACCTCTTTCGTTGTGGTCAACTTGTATAACCTTTTTCTTAAAGTCAGAAATTAAGTGGTATCTAGACATAGTTCCTATAACTAATCCGTCTGGAGTAGTAACAGGGTAACTGCTATATCTAGTTTGAAGCATGCTTTCTTTTACATCTTGAACTAATTCATCAGTTCTAAAGCTTACTAGGTTCTCTGTAGCCATTACAAAGCCAACAGGAATACTTTGAACTATTAGTCTTGAAGCTGTGAAAGAATCGTGAGGAGTACTAATTACAGTAACTCCAGCTTCTCTAGCCTTAGTTATTAATTTTTCAGTTAAAGTGTTTGAACCAGTAACGATGATTAATGATACTTTTTGATCTATTAATTCTTCTTGTACGTCAGCTCTATCACCAACTATAGCTATATCTCCTGATTCTATATGTTCTTTCATTGAGTCAGGTCTCATAGCTGCAACACATATTTTCCCTGGGAAAACTTTAGTGTCTTCGTTTACGTATACTTCTTTAGCTTTTAATGTATCTATAATATTATCTAAGCTAGTATTACTCTTACTTAATATTTTGTTATCCCAAATATCCATATAAGCTGATGTTAAGTTTGATAAAGAAATTATTCCTTTTAAATGCCCGTTTTCATCAGTTACAGGTAGAGATTTAATATTTTTTTCTCTCATTATATTCCAAGCCATTCTTAGTGATATATGAGATGAAATTGGACTTATGTGGTCTATTTTTAAGTCCTCAACTTTTAATTTTACTGTTTCTAAAAATTCTGGTGCTTTTACGTTAAAGTAATCAAGTATAAATTGAGTTTCTTGATTTACTTTTCCTAATCTAACTGGTATAGCTGGAATATCTCCAATTTTATTCTTTAGTGCTGCGTATGAGACTGCTGCACATATTGAGTCAGAATCAGGATTTCTGTGACCAGTTACGTAAATTACGTCTTTCATAGTCAGTTCCTCCTTTATATACGAATACATAATAATTTTAATTCTTAAATATAAAAAAGTAAAGTAGACTTTAATAATAAAATGTTTCATAACTTAAATACTTTTAAATATATATATAAAAGAAACAATTTATTAGGAGGAAAAAGAAGTTGGTATTAGAAGAAAATACTACGCCTGGACTTTCAACAAGAGAAGCAGAAAAGAGATTAAAAACATATGGCTTAAATCAATTAGAAAATAAGAAAAAAACATCTAGCTTAAAAATACTATTAGGTCAATTTAATGATTTTATGGTTTGGGTACTTATAGGTGCAACAGTTATTTCAGGACTTATGGGAGATACAGCAGATGCTATAACGATACTTATTATAGTTATAGTTAATGCACTTCTTGGTTTTTTTCAAGAATTTAAAACTGAAAAGTCTTTAGAAGCACTTAAAGATATGGCAGCACCTACCTGTAAAGTATATAGAGATGGAAGAATTAAAGTAATAAATTCTTGCTTTTTAACTATAGGTGATGTTGTTATTTTAGAGGCAGGTGATAGGATACCTGGAGATGGTGAATTTATAGAATCATCTGGAATAGTTGTAGATGAGTCACTTTTAACTGGTGAATCAGTTGGAGTAAATAAAGAAGAGAGTAGGGGAAAAAATTTAGGTTACATGGGGACGAATGTTTTAAAGGGAAAGGGTTTATTTAAAGTACTTGAAATTGGTATGAAAACAGAGATGGGTAAAATTGCATACTTACTTCAAAATATTGAAGAAGAAAAATCACCTTTAAAAGAAAAGTTAGATTCACTTGGAAAAATATTAGTTATTTTATGTTTAGTTATATGTGCTGTAGTTACAGTACTTGGAATAATTCGAGGAAATGAAATAGGAGAAATGTTTTTACTTGGAGTATCCCTTGCAGTAGCTGCAATACCAGAAGGGTTAGCTGCTATAGTTACAGTTGCCCTTGCCCTTGGAGTATCTAGAATGTTAAAGAAAAATGCATTAGTTAGAAAATTACCTGCAGTTGAAACATTAGGTTGTACTTCTGTAATTTGTTCTGACAAGACAGGAACTTTAACTCAAAATAAAATGACAGTAAAAGAAGTTTATATAAATGGAAAAATTCAAGAATTAGAAAAAGTAAATTTAAGTTCTATAAAAGGTATATCTAAATTAAAAGAAGCGTTAGTTCATTGTAATGATTGTACCTTTGATAAAGGAAGTAAAGATTTTAATAGAAGCATTCACGGAGATCCAACAGAAATTGCATTAATAAATATGTTTTTTAATAATGGAAAAGATCTAACTTCTTTTACAGATGGGGTAAAAAGAATATATGATAACCCTTTTGATTCAACTAGAAAGATGATGTCTGTAATAGTTAAAAAAGATGATAAAGAGTCTTGCTTTGTAAAAGGTGCACCTGAAAAAATTCTAGAAAGATGCAGATATATCTATGAAGACGGAATAGTTAAAGAACTTACATTTCCAAAAAAGAAATCTATTAATGATAGTTTAAATATAATGAGTTCTAGAGCATTAAGATGTCTAGCTGCAGCTTATAAAGAAAAAGATATTAAAAAGAATGATTCGATTGAAAGAGATTTAATATTTATAGGGTTTGTTGGAAGTATTGACCCGCCTAGAAAAGAAGCACATGATGCTGTTTTAAAATGTAAATTAGCTGGAGTAAAACCAGTTATGATTACAGGAGATCATAAAAACACAGCCCTTGCTATAGCAAAATCTTTAAGTATATGTAAGGGGGCAGATTCTGTTTTAACTGGTGAGGATATAGAAAAGCTAACGGACAGAGACCTTTATGAAAAGGTAAAGGTAACAAGTGTTTTTGCTAGAGTTTCACCTAATCATAAATTAAGGATAGTTAAAGCCTTTAAGAAAAATGGAAACATAGTAGCTATGACTGGAGATGGTGTAAATGATGCACCAGCTATTAAAGAAGCAGATATAGGTATATCTATGGGGATATCAGGAACAGATGTAACTAAAGAAGCTTCGTCTATGATTCTTATGGATGATAACTTTAATACAATTGTTGAAGCAGTAGAAGAGGGAAGAACTATATATGATAATATAAGAAAATTTATAAGGTATCTTTTATCTTGTAACTTAGGTGAAGTGTTAACAATGTTTCTTGCATCTTTATTTATGCTTCCAAACCCGCTTACCCCTATTCAAATATTATTTGTAAACCTAGCAACAGATGGACTTCCTGCAATAGCACTTGGGGTAGACCCAGCTGATTCTGATATAATGAGGCAAATGCCAAGAATTAAAAAAGAAGGCATTTTTTCAAGAGGGCTTACAGAAAAAATATTAATTAGAGGAACCTTAATTGGACTTTGCACACTTTTATCATTTATGGTAGGAAGATATTTTAATATGGATTTACAAACTTGTAGAACTATAGCTTTATCTACTTTAGTTTTATCACAATTATTCCACGTGTTTGAGTGTAGATCAGAAAGACATTCAATATTTGAAATAAAATTATTTACAAATCCATATTTAGTAGTAGCAGTAACTATATCAATTATAATGATGTGCTCAGTTTTATATATACCATTTTTATCAGGAATCTTCCACACAGTTCCGCTTGGACTTAAACACTGGGCAATAGTGCTTACTTTTTCAAGTGTTATAGCATTTATAAATAGTATATATTTATATTTTAAAACAAGGTAAAAAAGGGATTCTCGTGTTATTTGCGAGAATTCCTTTTTATATGGAGTTATTTAAAAAGTTTATTCATAATTGTTATAAAAAGTTAATCTACTCATAAAGTAATTTTAAAATCTATTAATAAGGCGTCTATATAAAAATGATATCATTAATTTGTAATATTAGACGAAGGTGGTGCAATATGGAGGAAGGATTAAAAAAGAAAAAATATTTAAGTTTGTTAATTTTAGTGCTTTGGGTTGTTCTTGTAGGAGTTTTACTTTTTAACTCACCTTCTTTAAGTAAACTAGTAGCTAAAAAGGGTGGTATACAATTACCAAATGATTATTCTAAAAAGATAGAAACTCTTATTAATAGTAATAACAAATTTAATAGCGATGATAGTTATATCGCAGTCTTTCATAATGATAATGGACTTACAGAGATAGATAAGGACAATATCAAAAATACTTTAGAAAATTTAGATAAAGACAAAGAAAGCGTATACGTAAAAAGCGTAACAGATAGTTTTAAAACATCTAAATTAAAATCTCAATTAGTTTCAAGTAATAATAAAACTATAATGGCATTACTTACTATTGACCCTAAAGGGGAAAGTGTAAGTACTATAAGTAATGCAATAGGAAATAAAATTAAAACAGATGGTGTTAAAACATACTTAACAGGTGAAAACTTAATAGAGCAAGATGTAAATATAGCAGCTCAAAAAGGGCTAAATAAAACTCAAACAATAACAGTAATATTTATATTTGTTGTATTAATTCTTCTATTTAAATCAATAGTTACACCTTTTATACCACTTTTAACAGTAGGTATAAGTTATTTAGGTGCACAATCAGTGGTTGCAATACTTGCAGATAAATTTAACTTCCCACTATCAAATTATACGCAGATATTTATGATTTGTATTATGTTTGGTATAGGAACGGATTATTCTATCCTTTTATTAAATAGGTTTAAAGAAGAAATTGCAGGGGGAAGTAATAGAGTAGATGCAGTAAAAACTACATTTAAAACAGCAGGTAAAACAGTTTTATCATCAGCAATGCCGGTATTTGTAGTATTTGCTTCATTAAACTTTATAGAATTTAATCTTTATAGAAGCGCAGTAGCAGTTGCTATAGGAATTATGTTTTTAATTGCAGCTTTATTTACTATTTTCCCAGCAGTAATGCTTTTACTTGGTAAAAACTTATTTTGGCCAGTTAGAGGAGAAATCAAAGTTGAACAAAATAAACTTTGGGGAAAACTTGGAAGTACTGCATTTATGAAGCCTATCCCTGTTTTAGTAGCGATAGCTATTATACTTGCAGGACCAATATTTTTTAATGACTTTAAAGAATCTTATAACAACATAAATGAAATTGGAGATAGTTATTCTGCAAAAGCTGGATTTAATGTTGTAGCAAATGACTTTGGAATAGGTAATGCATCTCCTATGTCGATTTATATAGAAAATGATGAGGATATGAGAAAGCCAGAATACGTAGCACTTATGGAGAAAATATCAAGTAACATTAAAAACTCAAATGGTGATGTAAAAGAAGTCTTAAGTGTAACTAGACCTACAGGTACAAGGCTTGATGAAATTTATGTAAATGATCAAGCATCTATAGTTCACAGTGGAATAGATAAAGCAAATGATGGCTTAAATAAGATTAATGGTGGATTAAAAGATGCAAGTAAACAAATAGGTGATTCAAAAGGAAAAATAAAAGACGCGGAAAATGGAACAGAAAAACTTCAAAGTGGTACATTAAAAACAAAAGAAGGGGTTGAAGAGTTAAATGTAGCCTTAGGAGAGTTAGTTAATAGCATAAACGAAGAACATAACGGGGCAAACGAAATAAAAAATAAAGTAGATGCAGCAAGAGAAAAAGTTAATGCCCTTCTTTTAAGTAATGCTAAAATTTTAAAAGTATTTAATACTATAAACGAAAAGGGACAAAATATTTTAAATAAGTCTAATAAAGCTTTAAGTACTTTAAATAATTCAAAAGCTTTAGAAAATGATAAAAAAGAAATGGAAAATACAATTAGTACTATAAAAAATGATATCGGTGAATATGTAAAACTTCACCCAGAAGCTAAAAATGATAAAAATTTAGAAAAATTAAATAATGATATAGAAAAGATCTTAAATTCAAATAGTACTAAAGATGATTTAGAAAAATTAAGAAAGAATTTAAATGATGATATAAACCTTTTAAATGGTGCTTTAAAAGACTTAAATAATAAAAAAGATGAAGTTATAAATCAGTTAAATGAGATAAATAAAGGAGCTAACGAGTTAAGTGCAGGATTAGATGCTTTAGATAATGGACTTTCAAAATCTTTAAATGGCGGAAAAGAGATTAAAGGAAAGGTTCCAGAAATAGAAAATGCTCTAACAGAAATCTATAACGGACAAAGTACTATCAAAAAAGGATTTGAAGAGTTTGGGAGTCAAATAAACGAACTTGAAAGTGGTTTAAATGATGGTGCAAACGGAATAGAGGAAGTTACTAAAGGATTAAAATATGCAAATGGATTTATTAACGATTGGGCTAATTTATCTTATAGTATATCTGGAATAAATGTTCCTATAGAGATATTTAGTAATAGTGAATTTAAACAATCTCTAGACCAATATATAAGTAATGATGGAAAAATCGCAGAAATTAATGTTATAACAAACAAAAATCCATATTCAGAAGATGCGGTAAACTTAGTTCCAAATATTCAAAGTATAGTTAATGAAAGCGTAAAAGGAACTAAACTTGAAAATGCAAATATAGGTGTAGGAGGAATAGCAAGTACAACATATGAAACTGAAAAAATGGCTAATAAGGATTATGATAAAGCTGTAATCTTTGTAATAATAGGTGTTACTATGGCTTTAATTCTTATACT
>NZ_JAMDLQ010000079.1:0-622 GCF_024705715.1 Clostridium sp. LY3-2 | reverse complement strand
ACCTCCCCGTCGATGTGAACTCTTGGGGGAGATCAGCCTGTTATCCCCGAGGTAGCTTTTATCCGTTGAGCGATGGCCCTCCCACGAGGAACCACCGGATCACTAAGCCCGACTTTCGTCCCTGCTCGACTTGTAGGTCTCGCAGTCAGGCTCCCTTCTGCCTTTGCACTCTTCGAACGATTTCCGACCGTTCTGAGGGAACCTTTGGGCGCCTCCGTTACTTTTTAGGAGGCGACCGCCCCAGTCAAACTGCCCACCTAACAATGTCCAGTCACCAGATTCATGGCGTCCTGTTAGAAACCCAGTACTGTCAGGGTGGTATCCCAAGGATGACTCCACAAAGGCTGACGCCTCTGCTTCCAAGTCTCCCACCTATCCTGTACAGACAATACCGAATTTCAATGCTAAGCTACAGTAAAGCTCTACGGGGTCTTTCCGTCCAATCGCGGGTAGCGAGCATCTTCACTCGCACTACAACTTCGCCGGATTTGCAGTTGAGACAGTGCCCAAGTCATTACGCCATTCGTGCGGGTCAGAACTTACCTGACAAGGAATTTCGCTACCTTAGGACCGTTATAGTTACGGCCGCCGTTTACTGGGGCTTAAGTTCACACCTTCGCTT
>NZ_JAMDLQ010000078.1:0-672 GCF_024705715.1 Clostridium sp. LY3-2 | reverse complement strand
CAAGCTGGTAATACTGAAATAGAAAAACTAACTAAAAATATAGAAACATTTAATGCGAGCTTCATAACATTTAACGATTCATTAACTCATACAACAAAAATGATTCAAAAAGTAAATGATATGACAAACTTAATTACAAGTATCTCAGAGCAAACTAACCTTTTAGCTTTAAATGCTGCAATAGAAGCTGCAAGAGCTGGTGAGGCTGGAAAAGGCTTTGCAGTAGTTGCAGAAGAAATAAGGAAACTTGCCGAAATGAGTAAAAACTCAGCTGAAGAGATATTTGGAACAGTTTCTGAAATAGTTTCTAATACAAACAATCTAGTTGAAGGCTCTAAATCAATGACTGAAGACTTAAATAGTCAAAGTCATGTTGTGGATGAAGCTATAAGTGCTTTTGAGAATATTTTAAATTCTGTAGATGATGTTATGCCTTTAATTGAGAAGATTACTAAAGAATTTAATTCAATCAACTCAAGTAAAAACGAAATAGTTGAAGATATAGATAGTATCTCAGCTATATCAGAAGAAATTTCAGCTACTACAGAAGAAATTTCAGCATCAGCTGAAGAATTAAATAGTGCATCAGATAAAGTTTACGGCTCATCTGAAACACTTAATACTTTAACTTCTGAAATGAAAGATAACTTAGATAAGTTTGAAATATAAAAA
>NZ_JAMDLQ010000077.1:0-678 GCF_024705715.1 Clostridium sp. LY3-2 | reverse complement strand
TTTTTTATTGTATATATAAAACCACTTGCTATGCGAGTGTGTTCAGAAAAAGTTTACTGTTGTAATATGTAAAAAAAACCTCCTTTTGCTAAAATTAAATTAGGTTCGCAGCCAAATTTAAATAGTAAAAGGAGGCATCCGTAATGGATAGTAATAGTTTATCACACACAAAATGGAATTGTAAATATCACATAGTATTTGCTCCAAAATATAGAAGAAAAGAAAGAAGAAATAGGGAAAATATTAAGGCAATTATGTGAATGGAAAGGTGTTGAAATTATCGAAGCTCATGCTTGCATCGACCATATTCACATGCTAGTAGAAATTCCACCTAAAATGAGTGTTTCTAGCTTTGTAGGATTTCTAAAAGGTAAAAGTAGTTTAATGATTTTCGAAAGATTTTCAAATTTAAAATATAAATATGGGAATAGACATTTTTGGTGTAGAGGATTTTATGTGGATACAGTAGGAAGAAATAAAAAAGCAATAGAGGAATATATAAGAAACCAAGAAAAAGAAGATATGATATCTGATCAAATAAGTATAAAAGAATATATGGACCCTTTTAAGGGTAGCAAGTAAAAATAGAGTGCGGCTGGCGAACCTTTCGAGCGTCTTAAGACGCAATTGCAAGTAACATGCCCTTATAGGGCGATAGAAATACCACCAGCTTAGCTG
>NZ_JAMDLQ010000076.1:0-822 GCF_024705715.1 Clostridium sp. LY3-2 | reverse complement strand
GACAAGGAATTTCGCTACCTTAGGACCGTTATAGTTACGGCCGCCGTTTACTGGGGCTTAAGTTCACACCTTCGCTTGCGCTAAGTGTTCCCCTTAACCTTCCAGCACCGGGCAGGCGTCAGCCCCTATACATCAGCTTTCGCTTTAGCAGAGACCTGTGTTTTTGCTAAACAGTTGCTTGGGCCTATTCTCTGCGGCCTGCTCTCGCAGGCACCCCTTCTCCCGAAGTTACGGGGTCAATTTGCCTAGTTCCTTAACTGCAATTCTTCCGCCGGCCTTAGGATTCTCTCCTCACCTACCTGTGTCGGTTTGCGGTACGGGCACTATTTCTCTCTCTAGATGCTTTTCTTGGAAGCATGGAATCAAGCACTTCGGTTCCTTAGAACCTTCCCCATCACGCCTCAGAATTGTTAGAACGGATTTGCCTATCCTAACTCCCTAAACGCTTAGACTAGCATCCAATAGCTAGCACGCTCTATCCTTCTCCGTCACACCATCGATAATAACGATAATAGTGGTATCGGAATATCAACCGATTGTCCATCACCTACGCCTTTCGGCCTCGGCTTAGGTCCCGACTAACCCACAGCGGACGAACCTTCCTGTGGAAACCTTAGGTATTCGGCCTGTAGGATTCTCACCTACATCTCGCTACTGATGCCAACATTCTCACTTGTAATCAGTCCACCGCTCCTTACGGTACGACTTCAGCCCGATTACAACGCTCCTCTACCGCTCACACTAAGTGTGAACCCGTAGCTTCGGTGGTAAGTTTAGCCCCGTTACATTTTCGGCGCAGGATCTCTCGACTAGTGAGCTATT
>NZ_JAMDLQ010000075.1:0-824 GCF_024705715.1 Clostridium sp. LY3-2 | reverse complement strand
ATCTAAAGTTCTGATCCAGAGTACCACGAGACACGTGAAACCTTGTGGGAAGCAGGGAGGACCACCTCCCAAGCCTAAATACTACCTGATGACCGATAGTGAAGCAGTACCGTGAGGGAAAGGTGAAAAGAACCCCGGGAGGGGAGTGAAATAGAACCTGAAACCGTATGCCTACAACCGATCAAAGCCCCTTATGAGGGTGATGATGTGCTTTTTGTAGAACGAGCCAACGAGTTACGGTATGTAGCAAGGTTAAGTACTTAAGGTACGGAGCCGAAGGGAAACCAAGTCTTAATAGGGCGACTAGTTGCATGCCGTAGACCCGAAACCGGGTGACCTATCCATGGCCAGGTTGAAGCGAGGGTAAAACCTCGTGGAGGACCGAACCACGTTGCTGTTGAAAAAGCATGGGATGAGCTGTGGATAGCGGAGAAATTCCAATCGAACTCGGAGATAGCTGGTTCTCCTCGAAATAGCTTTAGGGCTAGCGTCGTGAATTGTAACTACTGGAGGTAGAGCACTGAATGGGCTAGGGGGCATAGCGCTTACCGAACCTTATCAAACTCCGAATGCCAGATAGTTTTAGCACGGCAGTCAGACTGCGAATGATAAGATCCGTAGTCAAAAGGGAAACAGCCCAGATCGTCAGCTAAGGTCCCAAAGTGTAAGTTAAGTGGGAAAGGATGTGGGATTTCTAAGACAACTAGGATGTTGGCTTAGAAGCAGCCACTCATTGAAAGAGTGCGTAATAGCTCACTAGTCGAGAGATCCTGCGCCGAAAATGTAACGGGGCTAAACTTACCACCGAAGCTACGGGTTCACAC
>NZ_JAMDLQ010000074.1:0-876 GCF_024705715.1 Clostridium sp. LY3-2 | reverse complement strand
AAGAATTGCTGGTTTTGTATTATATAAATCTGTTCAATTTTCAAAGACCATTTAACTCTGTCGCACTCAAGCGACTTAATTATCTTACCACTTAGGGAACATTATGTCAACAAGTTTTTTTAACTTTTTTATCGAAAAAACTTGTTTGCAATCAACGTTTGTTGTTTGCCTGCCCTCAAGCGTCTTCGTTAGTTTATCATATATAAAAGGCCAGTTTATAATATATTTATCTGTTTAGGTAATTTATTCTTATAATACTCCTTTTTTCTACATTTTATTCTCTTTTACTACTATTGATACGCTAGGTAAAGTGTCGCGTTTTTTTCTTTGTTTTTCCCTTTTAAACCCTCTATTTATCTCATTTTTAACATATATTTGAATCTTTATTTTTTAAAATTGCTCCGCTTTCGATTTTTAAAATCAAATATTTTATATTTAAACTTATTAATAACCTAATATTTTTATAAAAAAATAGTTTTTAATAATAATAAAGCCTTCTATATTTAATATTTTTCTTTATAGAAATAATTATTTTAGCCTTATAATTATTTTTTATTTATATAAGATAATCTATTTTTTAGGTTTAATTTATATTTTTCTAACTCTATTAAAAAAAGACCCATATCTTTAAGTTTAAACTTTAGATATAGATCCTTACATATATAATAGTATTTATTTTCTGTGGATTATTTAATTAATTGTGAGTAACTTTTTTATTTTCCTTTATATTTGTTGATAACTTTTATTTTTTTGCAAAGAAAAAAGAGATAGTGTAAAAACTATCTCTTTGTTATTCACTTGGCAACGTCCTACTCTCCCACACAGTCTCCCGTGCAGTACCATCGGCGCTATAGAGCTTAACTTTCCTGTTCGGAA
>NZ_JAMDLQ010000073.1:0-1145 GCF_024705715.1 Clostridium sp. LY3-2 | reverse complement strand
AATATGCGTCTTTAGCTCAGCTGGATAGAGCAACGCCCTTCTAAGGCGTGGGTCAGGAGTTCGAATCTCTTAAGACGCACCATTTTTATCTCGGGGTGTGGCGCAGATGGTAGCGCGCATGGTTTGGGACCATGAGGTCGCAGGTTCGAGACCTGTCACCCCGACCATTTGCGGGTATCGTATATCGGTAATACTCCAGCCTTCCAAGCTGGAAAGGTGGGTTCGATTCCCACTACCCGCTCCAAACAAGCTTAAAAAAGCTTGACAAAAAACGATTTATTAGTTAAAATAATAATCGTTATGAAATGCGTCTTTAGCTCAGCTGGATAGAGCAACGCCCTTCTAAGGCGTGGGTCAGGAGTTCGAATCTCTTAAGACGCACCATTTTATGGTGAACGTAGTTCAGTTGGTAGAGCGCCAGATTGTGGTTCTGGTTGTCGTGGGTTCGAGTCCCATCGTTCACCCCATACAGGGATATCGCCAAGCGGTAAGGCACCACACTTTGACTGTGGTATTCGTAGGTTCAAATCCTGCTATCCCTGCCAAATAAGGTTTACTAGCTCAGTCGGTAGAGCACTTGACTTTTAATCAAGGTGTCCGGGGTTCGATTCCCCGGTAAGCCACCAATTTAATAACGTGCAGGAGTGGCGGAATTGGCAGACGCACTAGACTTAGGATCTAGCGCCTTACGGTGTGAGGGTTCGACTCCCTCCTCTTGCACCAAATTAAATTTTAAAATAAGCGGGTATCGTATATCGGTAATACTCCAGCCTTCCAAGCTGGAAAGGTGGGTTCGATTCCCACTACCCGCTCCATAATATGCGTCTTTAGCTCAGCTGGATAGAGCAACGCCCTTCTAAGGCGTGGGTCAGGAGTTCGAATCTCTTAAGACGCACCATTTTTATCTCGGGGTGTGGCGCAGATGGTAGCGCGCATGGTTTGGGACCATGAGGTCGCAGGTTCGAGACCTGTCACCCCGACCATTTGCGGGTATCGTATATCGGTAATACTCCAGCCTTCCAAGCTGGAAAGGTGGGTTCGATTCCCACTACCCGCTCCAATATGCGTCTTTAGCTCAGCTGGATAGAGCAACGCCCTTCTAAGGCGTGGGTCAGGAGTTCGAATCTCTTAAGACGCACCATTTT
>NZ_JAMDLQ010000072.1:0-1466 GCF_024705715.1 Clostridium sp. LY3-2 | reverse complement strand
GAGATGTTGGGTTAAGTCCCGCAACGAGCGCAACCCCTATTGTTAGTTGCTACCATTAAGTTGAGCACTCTAGCGAGACTGCCCGGGTTAACCGGGAGGAAGGTGGGGATGACGTCAAATCATCATGCCCCTTATGTCTAGGGCTACACACGTGCTACAATGGCCGGTACAGAGAGACGCAATACCGCGAGGTGGAGCTAAACTTCAAAACCGGTCTCAGTTCGGATTGTAGGCTGAAACTCGCCTACATGAAGCTGGAGTTACTAGTAATCGCGAATCAGCATGTCGCGGTGAATACGTTCCCGGGCCTTGTACACACCGCCCGTCACACCATGAGAGTTGGCAATACCCAAAGTTCGTGAGCTAACGCGTAAGCGAGGCAGCGACCTAAGGTAGGGTCAGCGATTGGGGTGAAGTCGTAACAAGGTAGCCGTAGGAGAACCTGCGGCTGGATCACCTCCTTTCTATGGAGAAATCTGATTAACAAGATGATTAATCAGTACAGCCAAAAAATCAAAATCTCGATTTCTTATTCGAAAGAGATTGGGCTTGTATTATTCTGTTCACTTTTGAGAGATCATTATCTCTTTGTATGTGGGGGTATAGCTCAGTTGGGAGAGCACCTGCCTTGCACGCAGGGGGTCAGGAGTTCGAATCTCCTTACCTCCACCACATATGGGTCTATAGCTCAGCTGGTTAGAGCGCACGCCTGATAAGCGTGAGGTCGGTGGTTCGAGTCCACTTAGACCCACCAAATGTTCTTTGAAAATTGCACATTAAATTAATTAGTTGATACAACAAGCCAAGAAAAATGTATTTAAATATACTATTCTTTGTAACAATATATCTAAGATTGCAAAATCTTAAAAATGACTAAATGTTAGTGTAGCTAGAAGCGAGTAGTACAAAGAAAACAAGAAGCGAGGAACGGAGTTTATTTCGATAAATGAGTACCGAAGCGACGAAGTTTTCAAAGTAATGCGAAGCTTATAGCAAACAAAGGTCAAGCTACAAAGGGCGTATGGTGAATGCCTTGGCATCAGGAGCCGATGAAGGACGTGATAAGCTGCGATAAGCTTCGAGTAGGCGCACATAGCCAGAGATTCGAAGATTTCCGAATGAGGGAACTCACATGGGTGAACCCCATGTATCCTATAGTGAATACATAGCTATAGGAAGGTAACCTAGGGAACTGAAACATCTAAGTACCTAGAGGAAGAGAAAGAAAAATCGATTTTCTTAGTAGCGGCGAGCGAAAAGGAAAGAGGCCAAACCGGAGATTTATCTCCGGGGTTGCGGACAGAACATTAACTTAGAAGGCTATCGTAGCCGAAGATAACTGGAAAGTTATGCCGTAGAGTGTAATAGCCACGTAGGCGAAACGAGAAGATCTAAAGTTCTGATCCAGAGTACCACGAGACACGTGAAACCTTGTGGGAAGCAGGGAGGACCACCTCCCAAGCCTA
>NZ_JAMDLQ010000071.1:0-1586 GCF_024705715.1 Clostridium sp. LY3-2 | reverse complement strand
AAGACGTGAGAAATCTAGTAATTCCTCAACTAAACCTGATAGTCTATCTGATTCTTTTTCAATTATATCAAAGCCAATCTTTAAGACGCTTTATAAGAGCATCTTGATACTTCCACTCTAAATCGCAACAAGGAGTGTGAATATTTTCTATTCCTATATCCTTAAGAAGGATAGGAGTCATCTTTTTATTTATTATACCTACAAGGGCATCTGAAATGCTTCTATGTGAAAATACAGCTAAGTGCCCGTATATAAAGTTACTAACTTCATCAAATGATTTTGAAGGCATTAAGTCTACTTTTATTTTTACATCAGCTTTTTTGTCTAAATACCTTGAAGCTGTAGATGATAATAAAAAGATTGGGGGACCTGAAATTCCGTAATCAGTAAATAATATTTCTCCAAACTCTTCTCTTAAGGTTTTACCGTTTACTATTAAAGAAGCTATACCGTCAAATTTTATTCCTGAAAGTCCTTTTAGTTTAGGGTAGTCTAATTTTAATTGAACTATTCCAGGGATAGGCTTTATTATTTTATGACCTAAATCTTTAGCTAGTTTAAATCCAGAACCGTCAGAACCAGTCTTTACAGCAGATTGTCCTCCAGCACAAAGTAAAAGTTTTTTGCATGTGAATTCTTTTAATTCATCGTTGTTTGTGGATAATTTGAAGTTTTTAGTTTTGTGGATAGTTTTTACTTTGCAGTTTGTGTATAACTTTATATCTCTATCTTCTATAGAAAGTCTTAAAAGATCAACTACAGAAGAGGCTTGTAGAGACATAGGATAAAGCTTACCTTTTTCAAGTTCTATAATAGGTAAGCCAAGTGATAAGAAAAAGTTTAACGTATCATCTAAAGGAAGTTTTCTTAAAGAGTCTACGTAAAAGTCTTTATTAGAACTGTGGTAAGCTAAAAAAGGTTCTTTTAATGTAGAGTTAGAAATATTACATCTTCCGTTTCCTGTAGTTAATATTTTTTTACCGACTCTATCAGTTCCTTCTAATATAGCAACATCTATGCCTAAATCTTTTAAAACTATAGCAGACATAAGTCCAGAAGCTCCGCCACCGACTATAATTAAATCATGATGTATCATAATAATCTCCTTAATATATATTTTTTTATTATATTCTTAAACAATTTAAGTAAAGTTTATCATAGTAAGTAATTCTATTAAAGAAAAGAATATATAGAAAAAATCAAAAATCATAAAATTATAAAAAATTTTTTTTAAAAAACTTTATAAAAAGCGACAAAAAAACTATAATAATAGTGTAAAAAAAGACAAAAAACCAAAAAAAATTATTACTTAAATTATATAGCCTTAAAGCGCATAAACACTAGTGTTTAGAGGGACAAACATACTAAAATACTCATATATAAAAATACAAAAAACAAAAAATGAAAAAAAACTTTGTAAAAAGTGTTGACATAGTTTTGGTTTCAATGTATTATAATTTATGTGCTCGGCGCTACGGAGTGAGCGGCGGGAAACAAAGAAAAAACTTAAATATGGCTCCTTGGTCAAGCGGTTAAGACACCACCCTTTCACGGTGGTATCAGGGGTTCGATTCCCCTAGGAGTCA